>NZ_JBGBPT010000010.1:15373-145133 GCF_041106355.1 Streptomyces sp. BF23-19
GCAGGGCGCCCTGCGCGACGCCGACCACCGGGCGTGGTGATCCGCCGGACGGCGACGGCGGCGACCACGCGGCCGCGGGTGGTACGGAGGCGAGCAGTGCCACCAGGGCAAGTGCGGTACCGAGCAGGGACCTTGCCGAGGGCAGCCGTTTCCCGGGCCTCTTCATCCGTCCTCCTGGAGTGTTGCCGATGCGTGCCGATGCGTGCCGAAGTCGTCCCGGGGTGGGGCCGCTGCCGCGCCGGGGCGGGGCCGGGTGGTGTCCGGCCGGGGCGGAGCGGGGTGCGGGCTCCGCCCCGGCCGGGGCCTGTCAGGGGCGGAGCCCGGCGATCAGCGCGGCGGTCACGGCCTGGTCGACCGGCCCGGTGTTCCAGTTCGGGTTCATGGGACTCACGGCGATCCGGTCGGCGGCGACGGCCTCGATGTCACCGCCCTTGGCCGCGGGCCGCAGGTCCACCTTGACGGTCACCTTCCAGGTGCCGTCGCCCGCGTCGGTGAAGTCCGGTTCGAGCAGGGTCTGCGGGTCCTGGAAGGTCGCGGCCACACCGGCGGCCGTTCCCTTGCCGTCCGCGCCGACCACCGGGTGGTTGACGTTCAGACCGACGCCCTTGGGCAGCAGCGGCCCGGACCGGGCCCGCGTCCGCAGCCGGTCGATCAGCTTGACCGCGAAGTCGAGCGTCGGACCCATCGCGTTGACCGTGGTGACCGGGTCGGGCGCGGTGACGCCGCCGGTGCTCAACGCGATGGCCGGTACGCCGTGCTCCAGCGCGGCGACGGCGCCGCCGACCGTACCGGAGTGGGTGGCCAGACCGGCGACGTTCGGGCCGAAGTTGGTACCGGAGACGACCAGGTCGGGGGCGTCGCCCGCGAACACCTCGGCCAGCCCGAAGGCGACGGAGTCGCCGGGGGTGCCGTCGACGGCCCAGACCTTCGGCTCGGGGTGCTTCACCGTGATCGACGGGCCGCTCAGCATCTTCGTACCGGTGCCGCTCTGGTTGGTGAGCGGGGCGACGATCGTGACGTCGTGCCCGGCGGCGGTCAGCCGCTCGAAGGCCTTGCGGATGCCCGGGGCGTTGTAGCCGTCGTCGTTCGTGAGCAGGATCCGCAACGGGCCGGCGGGCGCGGTCCGCGGCGCGGCGACCGCCGGTGCCGTGCCGGCCAGCGCCGGCGTGCACAGCAGCAGCGCGGCCAGCGGCAGAACTCGCTTGCGTCTCACAGGTTGCTCCTTGGGAGGGGAGGTGGTCGAGGGTGAGCAGGGGTGGGAACCGGCGGGCGCACGACCCTCGGCGTGCGCCCGCCGGAGCTGCGGACGGGCGGGCCCGGGGGAGGGGGTCAGCGCACGCTGCGGATCGGGAGGATGGCGAGCGCGCCGACCAGCGAGAGGGCTCCGCCGACGAGGAAGAGCGGGGTGTAGCCGCCCAGGCCGGTGACGACGGCCGAGGCGACGAACGGGGCGATGATCTGCGGCCCGGCGTTCGCGATGTTGAGGACACCCATGTCGCGGGCGGCGTCCTCGGCCCGCGGGAGGACCAGCGTGACGAGCGCGGTGTCGACGGCCATGAAGCAGCCGAAGGCGAGTCCGTTGAGCGCACTGAAGACGAGCATGCCGGTCCAGGTCGGGCTGATGACCGGGACCACCATGACGAGCCCGGCGAGGGCCGCCGACACACCGACGAACACCTTGCGGCGGTTCCAGCGGTCGGACAGCAGACCGCCCACCACCGTGGACACCGCCATCGCGACCATCGACACCGGGGTGAGGACGGCCATCGCGGCGGGCGGGGTCAGTCCGTCGGGCAGCGCGATGTGGTCGCCGAGGATGTACAGCTGGTAGCCGACGACGGAGAAGTAGCCGAGGACCATCAGGGCGCGGCCGATGAAGGCCCAGCGGAAGTCGTGGTTGGCCAGGGCCGAGAGGAAGGCGGCCAGTTGGGCGCCCTTGGGTCTGGCGGGCGCCTCGGCGGCGGGTTCGGTCCGCGCGACGTCCCGGCAGAAGACGCTGAGCAGCAGGGCGGATCCGGCGACGATCGCGCCGAGGATCAGGTAGCCGGTGCGCAACTGGTCCGCGGTCCGGGAGGCGATGAGCACGCCGACGGTCCCGCCGATGGGCAGACCGAGACCGACGAGTGCGGACGCGGTGCCCCGGCGGGCCGCGGGGATCCGGTCGGGCACGATCGCGGTGACCGCCGCCTGGAAGACGTTCATGGTCGCCTGGATCAGGCACCAGACGATGCCGACGAGCAGGGCCGTGCTCACGCTGCCCAGGAGGGCGAGCAGGGCGAGCGAGGCCAGACCACCGCCCACGATCCACGGGTTGCGGCGCCCGCTGCGGTCGGACAGGGCGCCGGCGATGGGGTTGAAGGCGGTGGCGAAGACCGCGCTGACCCCGCCGATCAGGCCGAGGACGGCGACCTTGTCGTCGGGGGCTATCGCGGCGATCTGGGTGGGCAGCAGGACGGAGCCGACGCCCATGTAGAGCGCCATCATCGCCGAGTTGGCGACCAGCAGGAGGGGCAGGAGACCTCGCCGGGGGGCGGGCTCCCCGGTCGGGGGTACGGACGGTTCGACGACTTCGGGCGTGGCCATGACGACTCCTCGGGGGACGGAGCGGGGAGGTGGCGTGCGAGGGAGAGAGGGGCGGCCCATGAACGGGCGCGGGACGGCGTCGCCGTCGGGACGTGCGGTGGCGGACGTCGTTCGTAACGTGATGTTGTTACACGTGTCACCAGGTGCGGTGGACACTGTGTAGCACCCATTTCCGGGCTCCGCCAGGTCCTACGGCGCGTCGTTGTGCAGATCGTGACCGTCGGGGGAGTCGGCGTGGCATGACGTGTAACCAACCGGTCGCGGCCATCGGGTGCGGTAGATGTGTCGAGAAACCCTCTTGCTCTTGTGGCGGTCGTGACGCATCGGCAATACTCCGTGCCGCACCGCGACGATCCCGTCGCCGGCGGGCTTCCCGCCCGTCCCGGCGTTGCCGGGTGCCGTGCGTCGCCGCCGCGTTCCCGTGGCTGCCGGCCGCACCTCGATGACGTATCCCGATGCCGTACCCCGAGGGCGTTTCCCGATGGCGTCCCCCGCCGTGACGTCCTCCCCACGACGTCCCCTGAGGGTGTTCCCCGGCGCCCTCCTTGCGTTCCACCGTCCCGTGCCTGCTCTCCGCGTGCCCCCACCGCTCGGGGAGACGACCGTGAAAGGCCCGCCATGTTCCCCTCGCCCTCCTTCGTGCCACCGTCCCGGCCGCCCCTGCCGGTCCGCCCGCCCCGGCATCACCTTCCGGCGGCCCCGCCGCGTCATGCGCTCGGCCTCGGGATCGCCCTCCTGGTCCTCGCGCTGCTGGCCGGGCTGCTGCTCCGGCTGGGCCGGAGACCCTTCTTCCAGGGGCTCGACGACCGGTGGGCGGCCTCGGTGAACGACTCCGCCGCCGCGGGATCCCCCAGCGGTGACGGTGGCAGCGGCTTCATCACCGTCCTCGACCGGCTCGGCGGCCCGCTCGGCATGGTCCTGCCGCTGCTGGTGATCGGCTGCCTGTGCGTCTACGGACGCTGGCGCTCGGGGCTGTTCGTCTTCACGGTCACCGTCGTCGCCAACCTCGTCGTGCTCCTGCCCCTCAAGCAGCTGGTCGACCGGCCGCGTCCGCCGCACCCGCTGGTGCTGGTCAACGACGGCTCGTACCCGTCCGGGCAGGTGTTCGGCGCGGTGACGCTGGTGGTCGCCGTTGCGGTGGTGGTGTTCCCGCCGCGTGCGCGACGCTGGTGGTGGGCGTTCGGAGCCTCGTACGTCCTCGCCATGATGGGCAGCCGGACCTGGCTCCATGCCCAGTGGCTCAGCGACACCGTAGCCGGCGCCCTCGTCGGCGTCGGAACCTGCCTCGTCCTGTGGCGGGCCTTCGCTCCGCTACTGGAGACGGAGTCGGAGCGGATGGCCTCGAACAGCCTGTGGCTGTGAGGTGCGCTCCCGGAGTGCACATTATTGAGCAACATTGACGTTCGACAAATTTTCGCCATATTCTCGATCGGGCGGCGCGCATCGGCGCGCGGCAGCGAGGAAGGAACGGCTCATGCCTCACCCCCCAGGCCAGGACCCGGCGGTGGTGGACCTGCCCGCAGGCCGCCTGCGCGGCGCGAACGAGGGCGGGCTCACGGTCTTCCGAGCCGTGCCCTACGCCGCCCCGCCGGTCGGTGAACTGCGCTGGAGGCCGGCGCGGCCGCACGCCGGCTGGAGCGGCACGCGGGACGCCACCGCCGACGGCCCGAGCGCGCCGCAGATGTACATGGAGGGCGGTGACCCGGTGCTCGGTGGGCACGGGTCACCCCCCTTCGACGAGGACTGCCTGACCCTGAACCTCTGGACGCCCGCCGTCGACGACGCCCGGCGCCCGGTCCTGGTCTGGATCCACGGCGGCGGCTTCGTGTCCGGCTCCGGATCGCTGCCCGGCTACTCGGGCGAGACCTTCGCGCGCGACGGCGACCTCGTCGTTGTGAGCATCAACTACCGCATCGGGCCGCTCGGTTACCTCTACCCCGGTGACGGGGAAGGCGGTGAGGGGGGTGAGGTCGGCGCGGGCGGTGAGGGCGGCGAGGGCGGCAATTTCTGGCTCACCGACCAGCTCGCCGCCCTGCGCTGGGTGAAGGAGAACATCGCCTCGTTCGGCGGAGACCCGGACTGCATCACGGTCGCCGGGCAGTCCGGCGGCGCGGTGTCCACCGCCGCCCTCGCCGGCCATCCGCAGACCGAGGGCCTGATCCGGCGGGTGATCCTGCAGAGCCCGCCCTTCGGCCTGGACCTCCCCGGCCCGGCCGCGTGCCTGGAGCGGACCGCCGCCTACCTGGAGCTGGCCGGTGCCAAGGACCTGGCGGAGCTGCGTACGCTGCCCTGGCCGGAGTTGATCGCAGCCGGTGGCGGACTGTTCGCGCAGACCATGCGGTGGGGGTACTGGCCTACGCCCTTCCTGCCCGTGATCGACGGAGTGACCCTCTGCGACCACCCGGCCGAGGCCCTGCTGAGCGGTGCCGCGGCCGATGTCGACGTCATGATCGGCTGGACGCGGGAGGAGGCCAACTTCGGCTTCGCCCTCGACGAGGGGTACGCCGCCGCCACCCGGGCGCAGGTGACCGAGCGGATCGCGGAGACCTTCGGGAGCGAAGCCGCTGAGGGTGCGTATGCCGCGTACGAGCGGGCACGGCCCGGAGCCCGCCCCGCCGACGTCCTGATGGACCTCATCACGGACGAGCTCTTCCGGGTGCCGGCGGTGCGGCTGGCCGAGGCGCGCGGCGAGACGGGCAGTCCCGTATGGGCCTACCAGTTCGACCTGCCCACCCCGGCGTACGAGGGCCGGCTCGGCGCCGCGCACTGCCTCGAACTCCCCTTCGTCTTCGACAACTTCGACCAGTGGTCGCACGCGCCCTTCCTGGCCGGCCTCGCCCCCGCCGTCCGCGACGGCCTCGCGTACGCCATGCACCGGGCCTGGATCGCCTTCGTCCGCACCGGCGACCCCAACCACCCCGACCTGCCGCAGTGGCGGCCGTACGACACGCGCACCCGCACCACGATGCGCTTCGACTCGGTCGTGACCGCCCTCGACGACCTCGCGGGAGCCTCCAGGCTCCTGCACACCCCCGCCCCCTTGATTTGACTCGTGTAACCTGAGAAGGAAGGAGTCACCCGAGCGAAGCCGGTGCGTGCACCGGGGCTCGATCGGATGCCCGGTCCGAGCAGAAGGAGCGTCGAGGGACGTCATGACCAGAGACACTCACGTCCCCGCATCCATCACCAGCGCCGACGTGGCCCGCCTCGCCGGGGTGTCGCGTGCCACGGTCTCCTTCGTCCTCAACGACACCCAGGGCCATCGGGTGAGCGCCGGTACCCGTGTCCGGGTGCTCGACGCGGCGAAGCAGCTCGGCTACGTACCGCACGCGGCCGCCCGGTCCCTGCGCGCCGGCCGCAGCAACCTCGTCCTGATGCCCTCGTCGATCTCCGCGATCGGCCGCCTCGTCAGCGACTGGGTCGACGATCTGCACAGCGAGCTCGACCGCTTCGGATACACGGCCGTCCTGCACGCGGGCCGCTTCGCCGACCCCGTAGACGCCGCCCGGGCCTGGGCCGAACTGCGCCCCGCGGCCGTCGTCGCCCTGGACGGCGACCGCTTCACCCCGCAGGCGGCCGAGGTACTGGCGCGGGCCGGGGTGCGCGGCATGCTGGCCTTCGCGTCCCACCCCGTCAAGGGGGTGCACACCATCGGTTTCGACCACACCCGGATCGGTGCCACCGCGGCCGAGCACCTCATCGCGCGCGGCCGGTCCCGGATCGGCGTGGTCATGCCCCAGGAGCGCGGCCTCGGCACGCTGGCCGAGCCGCGCCTGGCGGGAGCCGAGTCGGTCGCGGCCCGCCACATGGCCACGGTCACCCCGGTCGAACTGTCCTACACCCGGGAGTCTGCGAGCGCCCTCGCCCGGCGCTGGCGCAGCCTCGACCTGGACGCCGCCTTCACCTACAACGACGAGTACGCCGCCCTGCTGCTGCACGCGCTCCAGGCCGAGGGCATCAGCGTGCCCGACGAGGTCGCCCTGGTCGGCTGCGACGACCTCGTCCTCTCCACGCTCCAGCAGCCCCCGCTCACCACGGTCCGGCTCGACATGCCGTCGGCCGCGCGGATCGCGGACGCGGTGCACGAGCTGATCGAGACCGGCACGGCGGCGCCGGTGCCGGCCGTGCAGCCGGTCCTGGTGCACCGCCGCACGTCCTGACCTGCCGACCTCCTGACCTGCTGACTTCCTGACCTGTCGGCCCCGTCAGTCCTCGACGGCCTGGTAGAGGGCGGGCCTGCGCGGTCCTGGGCCGGCTCACCGATCTCGGCTTCGGTCCGGACTGCGTGGCCGCGCAACGCGAAGCCCGGGTTCTGAGGACGGGGCGCCGGCCGTCGCCCGGCACAACGCACTGGTTCGAGACGAAGCTGCGCGCAGCCGGCATCGACATCCCGTATCGGTGACGGTCGCGGGGTCGACCCCGTTGCCGATTGCTCTCGTCCGATCCCCTGCTCCGGACGAAGCCAGGCGGCAGGATCACCGGGCCGGGCCCAGCATCTCGTACACGGCCTGCAGGTGGTCGGTCATCGTCGTCCAGGGCTGCTCGTCGGGCTATGGCCGTCACAGCATCGGCCATGCCTCCTCCGCGCCCCCGGCCGGGGCCCCTGGCCACGGGGGCCGAAGCCGGCCCGGCCCGTGCGCGGTCCGGCCGGCGCGCATGCCGGACGCCCGCTCGCTCAGGCGGTACCCGCGCCCGCGGCCGCCCCCCGACGGTCGTGGGCGCGGGCACGTTCCCGGGCGAGCGCCGGACCGAACAGCCACCACGCCAGCAGTCCCACCCCCGCGCCCGCCGCGGCTCCGGCCACCGTGTCGCTGAGCCAGTGCGCGTGCAGCCAGGTACGGCTCCACATCATGGCTAGCGTGAGGACCGCGCCCCCGATCCACCACGCCCGCCGCCGGGCGGCCGGTACCAGGAGCACCCCGAGCAGCACGACCAGGAGCGCCGCCGTGGCCGCGTGGCCGGACGGGAAGGAGCCGTGGTCGACGCGGACCAGCGGATGGGCCGGGCGCGGCCGGTCCACCAGGTGCTTGAGGCCCTGGACGACCAGCATGTTGCCGCCGAGGGTGGCGGCGAGCAGGAAGCCGGCCGAGACCCAGCGCCTGTGGACGAGCAGCAGGACCAGTACGGACAGCGGTATCAGGGAGCCGACCGGACCGCCGATCAGGTCCAGGATCGTGGCGGCGGCCTGGTAGATCCCCTCGTGCGGGCCGCCCATCCAGATCAGCCACCGGTCGTCCAGCCCCTGGAACGGCGGATCCGCCACGTCGGAGCGGACGACGAGTGCGGGTGCCACGGCCGCGCCCAGGAGCAGGAGACCCGCGACGAGGAGGCCGCGGCCGCGCGGCGTCCCGGTCTCGGGGCGCCGGCCGGTCCCACCGGATCGGCGGGGTCCGCGGGGTCTGCCGTGCGGGGTGGTGGTGGTCGGGTTGCCGGACATGGCTGCCTCTCGTGACCGCGGCGGGGGCCCGCGGCCGGGTGTGCTGTGAAGGGGAACGCGGGGGCGCGGCCGGCGGGGCCGCGCCCCCGCGGTGGAACAGGGGCGCGGGACCGGCGCCGTCAGGCCCCCGCGCCGAGGTGCAGGGCCAGGAAGGCCACGCCCCCCGCGACGATGGCGGGGATGTCGCGGGAGCCGAGGAAGATGTGGTCGGCGCCGTCCACGGGCTGCAGGGTGACCTCGCCCCCGGCGCTCTTGAGGGCCGCGGCGAGGGCCTCGCTCTGGCTGTACGGGACCAGGCCGTCGTGGGTCCCGTGGACCAGCAGGAACGGCGGCGGGTTCGCGCCGGCCGCGTAGGTCACGGGGCTCGCGGCCCGCGCCAGGTCGGGCCGCTCGGCGACGGTGGCACCGAGCAGGGCCTCGTAGGGGTCGGGGAAGTCCGTACCGGGCATGGCCGGCATGGGGTGCTCCGCCAGGGTGACGAGGTCGGAGACGCCGTACCAGTCCACGACCGCGCGGACCCCGGTCCCGCCGGAACCGACGCCCTGCGTGCCCTCCAGCGCCGCGCCCTGTGGGCTGTCGGGGCCGACGAGCCCGGCGAGCGCGGCCAGGTGACCGCCGGCGGACTCGCCCCAGACGCCGATCCGGTCCGGGTCGATGCCGAGGTCTCCGGCGAACGCGCGGACGTAGCGTATCGCGGCCTTCACATCGTGCAGCTGGGCCGGGAAGGGCGCCTCGAGGCTGTGCCGGTAGTCGATGGAGACGAGGGCGAGGCCGGCCGCCAGTACCGCCCCGTGCAGCAGGTCGGCGGGGACGGTGGGCGGCGGGTAGCGGCGGTCGCCGTCCAGCCAGCCGCCGCCGTGGATCCAGACGATCGCCGGGAACGGGCCTTCGCCGGCGGGCACCTGTACGTCGAGCAGCCGGGGGCGGTAGCCGGGCGTGGTCGCGTAGGTGATCCCGTCGAAGCGGCGGACGCCGTCCGCGCCCGTCACGGGCGGTACGGGGGACCGGTACGGCGGGGGCGGCCAGGTCATGTCGGCCATGTCGATCTCGGCGGGAGGAGATTGCGTCATTGCGGCCCTTCCAATTCGGCGCTGTCCCGGTGGAGCGGTGGCGATGTGGCCGGTGGGGCGGACGCAGGCTTCGCGTCGTTTGTCCGGAATGCTTGCGCGAGTCACCGGGGGAGGCGTAGCGTGTTACACGTGTAATCAAGGACTCTAGCGACGCATTTCCGCTGACCACAAGCCCAGGAACGATCCAGATTCCGGATCAGTTACACGAGCTACTGCAGTGGCGGCGCCGCCTTCCCCCTCCGGGAGCACGTCATGCTCACCATCGCCGACACCTCTGCGGTTCCCGTGGTCCGAAGCTACGTCCACTGGGTCGCCGCCCCCGACGCCGCGAGCGTTCCGCAGGTCAGGTCCCGTGTGCGCACCACTCTCGACGGTTGGAGGGTTCCCGGCGAGGTGGTGGACGCCCTGCTGCTGGCCGTCAGCGAACTCGTCGGCAACGTCGTCCGGCACGCGGGCGGCGCCGGCCGGATGCGGGTCGCCGTCGCGGCTGGCTCCGGCTGGCTCCGGCTGGAGGTTGCCGACCAGGGTGCCGGGCTGCCGCGGCTGCCCGCCCCCCGGGCGGAGGTCGACCCGGAGTCCGAATGTGGCCGCGGGCTGCTGATGGTGCAGCTCATGACGGCCGAACTGGGCGGCGAACTCTCCGTGGTGGCACATGAGTTCGGCAAGTCGGTGCGGGTGCGCGTCCCCGCCCCCTGAGTCGTGCCGCAGATGTCCGGAAGGGCGCCCGGAACGGTGTCCGGAAGGGCGCCGGAGGCGCTCGAAGGGGCTTCTTCGCCCCGCTCGATATCGCGAGATGTTGACGGGCGACAAATATTCGACATACCGTGCACCCATCTCCCGCTGCTCCCTGATCGAGGTGCCGCCCCATGGAGCTCTCCCCTTCCGCGTATGCCGATTCCTTCTGTCGTGATCGGCTTCCGCCCTTCCCCCTGTGGCCCGAACTCAACTTCGAACTCGCTGAGTTGGAGTACCCGGACCGCCTCAACTGCGCCCAGCGCCTGCTCGACGAAGCCGTCGAGCGGCACGGCCCCGACCGTCCCTGTCTGCTCACCCCGACCGAGCGCTGGACCTACGGCGAACTGCAGCACCGCGCCAACCAGGTCGCCCAGGTCCTCACCGAGGACTTCGGCCTCCGGTCGGGCAACCGCGTCCTGCTGCGCGGCCCCAACAACCCCTGGCTCGTCGCCGCCTGGTTCGGCGTCCTGAAGGCCGGCGGGGTCGCCGTCACCACCATGCCGCTGCTGCGCGCCGGAGAACTCGCCGAGCTCACCGACATCAGCCGGCCCTCCCTCGCCCTGTGCGACCACCGCTACGCCGACGAGCTCGCCCCGGGCCACCGCCCCGGTCTGCCCGACCTGCCCGTCCTCACCTACGGAGGTCCCGGGCCGGACGACCTGGCCGCGCGCTGCGCCGCCAAGGACGGCCGGTTCACCACCGTGGTCACGGCCGCGGACGACGTGGCGCTGATCGCCTTCACCTCCGGTACCACCGGGCGCCCGAAGGCGACCCTGCACTTCCACCGCGACGTCCTGGCGAACGCCGACACGTTCTCCCGGCACGTCCTCAAGCCCCGCCCGGACGACGTGTTCACCGGCACACCGCCGCTCGCCTTCACCTTCGGGCTCGGCGGACTCGTGGTCTTCCCGCTCCACGTGGGGGCCGCGACCCTGCTGATCGAGCAGGCGGCCCCGCTGCAACTGGCCGACCTGGTCGCGGAGCACGGTGTGACCGTGCTGTTCACCGCGCCCACGGCCTACCGGGCGATCATGGAGGCCGGGGCGGTGGACCGGCTGGCCGGGCTGCGCCGCTGCGTGTCCGCCGGGGAGCCGCTCCCGGCCGCGGTGTGGCACGAGTTCCACGCCGCCACCGGTCTGCGCATCATCGACGGCATCGGCGCCACCGAGATGCTGCACGTCTTCATCTCCGCGGCCGACGAGGACATCCGGCCCGGTTCCACCGGCCGGCCCGTTCCGGGCTACCGCGCGGCCGTGGTCGACGAGAACGGTGACCCCGTCCCCGACGGGCAGCCCGGACTGCTCGCGGTCACCGGCCCCACCGGATGCCGCTACCTGGAGGACCCGCGCCAGGCCTCGTACGTCAGGAACGGCTGGAACATCACCGGTGACACCTACATCCGCGACGCGGAGGGGTACTTCTGGTACGTCGCCCGCAGCGACGACATGATCGTCTCCTCCGGCTACAACATCGCGGGCCCCGAGGTCGAGAAGGCCCTCGTCACCCACCCGTACGTCGAGGAGTGCGCGGTGGTCGGGGCCCCGGACGCCCGGCGCGGCATGCTGGTGAAGGCGTACGTGGTCCTGGGCGCCGGTGTCCCGGCCGACGGGGCGACCGTCCGCGAGCTCCAGACCCACGTCAAGGAGACCATCGCCCCGTACAAGTACCCGCGCGCCGTCGAGTTCGTCAGCGCGCTCCCACGCACCGGCACCGGCAAGCTCCGCCGCGGTGAACTGCGCGAACGTGCCCGCACCGACGCCGCCCCCACGCCGGTCCCGATACCCGCCCCGGCACCGGCCGAGCCGGCCCGCGTCGTCGTCGAACGCCGCGTCGAGTGGACCGACACCGACGCCGCCGGCCACTACCACCACTCCACCGTCGTGCGCTGGGTCGAGGCGGCCGAGGCCGTCCTGCTCCACCGCCTGGGCCTCTCGCACCTGTTCGGCAGCACGCCCCGGGTCCACTTCGAGGCCGACTACCGGGCCCGCCTCTGGTTCGGGGACGCCGTGCGCACCGAGCTGAAGGTCACCAAGGTCGGCACGGCCTCCCTGCACTACGCCTTCACCGTACGGGGTGCACAGGGCGGCGAGGCGGCCACCGGCCGCATGGTCATCGCCCACTCGGCCGCCCACGCCACCGGGTCGACCCCCTGGCCCGCCGAGGTACGGGACCTGCTCGGCACGGCCGGACCGCAGCAACCGGAACTACTCACCACCGCACCATCAGCAGGAGGCACGCCGTGCGCGTCGCAGTCATAGGAGGAGGGCCCGGCGGACTGTACTTCGCGGCCCTCACCAAGCAGCTCTCCCCACACTGGGAGGTCACCGTCTGGGAACGCAACGCTCCCGACGACACCTTCGGCTTCGGGGTCGTCTTCTCCGACGAGACGCTCGACGGCATCGCCCAGGCCGACCACGAGATCTACGAGGCCATGTCGGCCGAGTTCGCCCGCTGGGCCGACATCGACGTCCGGAACCGGGGGAACACCCTCACCTCGGGCGGCCACGGCTTCGCGGCCCTCGGCCGCCGGCACCTCCTGCGCATCCTCCAGCAGCGCTGCGCCGACCTGGCCGTGGACGTCCGCTACCGCACCCAGGCCCCACCGGCGGCCCAACTCGCCGCCGGCTACGACCTGGTGGTGGCGTGCGACGGCGTACGGTCGGCCACCCGAGCCGCCTACGCCGACACCTTCGCCCCCGACCTCGACGAGCGCTCCGGCCGCTACATGTGGCTCGGCACGGACAAGGTCTTCGAAGCCTTCACCTTCATCGTCGACGAGCAGGACTTCGGCACCCTCCAGGTGCACGCGTACCCCTACGACGCCACCCGCTCCACCTTCATTGTGGAGATGACGGAGGACGCCTGGCGGCGTGCCGGCTTCGCGGAGTTCGCCGACCGCGACCATCCGCCCGGCACCAGCGACGAGGACAGCATCCGGCGCTGCGAGGAACTCCTCGCCGGCCACCTCGACGGCCACCGCCTGATCCCCAACAACTCCAAGTGGCTGCGCTTCACCACGGTCCGCAACAAGACCTGGCGGCACGAGAACGTCGTCCTGCTCGGCGACGCCGCCCACACCGCGCACTTCTCCATCGGCTCCGGCACCAAGCTCGCCATGGAGGACGCCCTGGTCCTCGCGGCCAGCCTGCACGAGCACCCGGACGTGCCGACCGCCCTCGCCGCCTACGAGCAGGAGCGCAGGCCGGTGGTGGAGTCCACCCAGCGCGCCGCCCAGGCCAGCCTGGAGTGGTTCGAGCACATCGACCGCTACACCGGCCAGGACCCGCACCAGTTCGCCTTCAACCTCCTCACCCGCAGCCGCCGCGTCACCTACGACAACCTGCGCGTCCGTGACGAGGGCTTCACCACCGCGGTCAACCGCTCCTCGGCCGTGCCGCCGATGTTCCGCCCCTTCCCGCTCGGCGGCCTGCTGCTGCGCAACCGGGTCGTCGTACCGCCCACCGCCCTGCACACCGCGCGCGACGGGGTCCCCGGCGACTTCGACCTCGTCCACCTCAGCACGCAGGCCATCGGCGGCGCCGGGCTGGTCCTCGCCGGGATGACGGCCGTCGGCGCCGACGGGCGGGCCACCCCCGGCTGCCCCGGCCTGTGGAACGAGGAACAGGAGGCGGCCTGGCGGCGCCTCACCGACTTCGTCCACGGCCAGACCGACACCTGCCTCGGCATCCAGCTCACCCATGCCGGACGCCGCGCGGCCACCCACGGCGGCGGGCAGCCGGTCGCCGCCTCGGCGCTGCCCTGGGACGAACGCGGCCCGGTGCCGCGCGAGGCCGACCGGGCCGACATGGACGCGCTCGTACGGGACTTCGTGACCGCGGCCCGGCGGGCCGACCGGGCGGGCTTCGACGCCCTGGAACTCCAGTACGGGCACGGGCACCTGCTCTCGGGCTTCCTGTCCCCGCTGACCAACCTGCGCACCGACGAGTACGGCGGCGATCTGGACGGCAGACTGCGGTTCCCGCTCGAAGTGCTGCGCGCCGTACGGGAGGTGTGGCCGGCGGGCAAGGCGCTCCTCGTGCGGATCTCCGCCGCCGACTGGGCCGAGGGCGGCACCACCGAGGCCGACGCCGTCGCCATCGCCCGCGCGCTCGCCGAGGCGGGCGCCGACGCCATCGACGTCTCCACCGGCGAGGTCGTCGCCCACGAGAAGCCCCGCTACGGCCGCAGCTACCAGACCCCCTACGCGGACCTCATCCGCAATGCCACCGGGGTGCCCACCATCGCCGTCGGCGCGATCTCCACGTACGACGACGTGAACTCGATCATCCTGGCCGGCCGGGCCGACCTGTGCGGCGTCGGCCGCGCCCAGCTCCACGACCCCCTGTGGACCCTGCACGCCGCGGCCGCCCAGGGCTACCAGGGCCCGGCCGCGCCCTGGGCACGCGCCTGGCGTGCGGGCAGCGGGCGGCCCCCGTCGGCGCGGACCGACCGGATCCCGCCGCGCCTGGAACTCCTGCGCCGGCCCGCCGCATCCGTCCACCGCCGCTGGCTGCCCCGCGCGGCCGTCCCCGCCCACCGATAGGCCCGGAGGTACCCACGCACATGGACAGGGACCACCTGCCCCGCTTCACGGCGGCGGCCGTTCAGGCCGCGCCCGTCTACCTCGACCCCACCGCCACCGTCGACAAGGCCGTCGCCCTGATCGCCGAGGCCGCGGCGAACGGCGCCGAACTCGTCGTCTTCCCCGAAGTGTTCGTCCCCGGCTACCCGTACTGGAACTGGACGATGAACCCGGTCCAGGGGTCCCCCTGGTTCGAGCGGCTCCAGCGCGCCTCCGTCGACATCCCCGGCCCGCACGTCGACCGCCTGCGCGCGGCGGCCCGCCGGCACGGCGTCGTCCTCGTCATCGGGGTCAACGAGCGGGCCGCGCACAGCCTCGGCGTCCTCTACAACACCCTGCTCACCATCGGCCCCGACGGCGAACTCCTCGGTGTGCACCGCAAGCTGGTCCCGACCTGGGCCGAGAAGCTGACCTGGACCGGCGGCGACGGCAGTTCGCTGAAGGTCCACGACACCCCGATCGGCCCGCTCGGCGCCCTCGCCTGCGGGGAGAACACCAACACCCTGGCCCGCTTCGCCCTCCTCGCGCAGGGCGAACTCGTCCACGCCTCCTGCTACATCGCCCTGCCCGTGGCTCCCGCCGACTACGACATGGCCGACGCGATCGCCGTCCGGACGGCCGCCCACAGCTTCGAGGGCAAGGTCTTCTCCGTCGTCGCCTGCTCCACCGTCTCCCCGGAGATCGTGGACGCCATCGCCGGGGACGACGAGGAACTGCGGGGGCGGTTCACCCGCCCGCGCGGCGCCCTGTCCGGGATCTTCGGCCCGGACGGCCGCCCGGTCACCGAACCCCTCGTCGACGAGGAGGGCATCGTGTACGGGGAGATCGACCTCGCCCGGTGCATCCAGCCCAAGCAGATGCACGACATCGTCGGCCACTACAACCGCTTCGACGTCTTCCGTCTCGAAGTGGACAACCGTCCCAGGCCGCCCGTCACCTTCACCGTCCCGCCCACGGTTCCCCCGCCCGCCGCCCCGGCCACCCCCGCCGCTCCCGAGGAGGACGTATGACCATCGAGCAGGACGACACCATGCTCGGCCGTGCCCGGGTGTCCGACACCCCGGAACTCACCCGCTACTACGAGGAGCTCGGCACCCTCGACGCGGGCGCCCTGTGGACCGTCGCCAACGACATCGAGCCCTGGTACCCGCAGCCGAAGTCGGTCCCCGTGCTGTGGCGCTACAGCGAACTGCGCCCGCTGGTCCACAAGGCCCTCGGCCTCGTCAAGGGGGACGACGCCGGCCGCCGCGTCGTCATGCTGGTCAACCCGGGCCGCAAGGACGTCAGCGCCGCCGCCGGGCTCCTCTACACCGGCCTGCAGATCATGGGCCCCGGAGAGGCCATGACCGCCCACCGCCACCAGGCCGCGGCGCTGCGCTTCGTCCACGAGGGCACCGGAGCCTGGACGATCGTCGACGGCCAGAAGCTGAAGGTCGGCCCCCGGGACTTCGCCATCACCCCCAACGGCACCTGGCACGAGCACGGCAACGACGCCGACGACGCCCCCGTCATCTGGCAGGACGGACTCGACATCCCCCTGGTCAACGCCCTGGACGCCGGGTTCTACGAGGTCCACCCCGAGCTGTACCAGACCCCCGGCAAGGTCATCAACTCCTCGGTCCTGACCTACGCGGCGAACCTGCTGCCGTACGGCGTCGAGAAGTGGACCCGGCCCTACTCCCCGCTCCTCGCCTACCCCTGGGAGCCCACCTACGAGGCCCTGCGCGGCCTCGCGAAGGCGAGCGAGGGTTCCCCGTACGACGGGATCATCGCCGAGTACACCAACCCGGTCACCGGCGGCTCCGTCATGCCGACCATGGGCGCCCACATGCAGCTGCTGCGCCCCGGCCAGGCCACCCTCGCCCACCGCCACACCGGCTCGGTGATCTACACGGTGGCCAAGGGCCACGGGGTCTCGGTGATCGCCGGACAGCGCTTCGAGTGGCGGCAGGGCGACATCTTCTGCGTCCCGTCCTGGGCCTGGCACGAGCACCACAACCTCGACGAGTCCGAGGACGCCTGCCTGTTCTCCTTCGACGACTTCCCCGTCATGCGCTCGCTCGGCTTCCACCGCGAAGAGGCGTACACCGACAACGGCGGCCACCAGCCCACCCCCTGAACCGCTCCGCCGTACCGGACGCCGCCGGCCCTGACACCGGCCCCGGTACGGCGGAGCCCCCGCCGCCGATCCCCGCGGCACCCTCCCTCTCCTACGCAAGGAGCCCCCATGCGGCTGCTCAGCTACACCCTCGACGATGCCTCCGTGCGTCTCGGCGCGCAGGTCGACGACCTCGTCGTGGACCTCGCCACCCTGGCCCGGCAGGCCACCGCGCAACTGCCCCTGGACCTGCTGTCGTTCATCCGGGCCGGCGCGGCCGCCCAGGAGACCGCGCGCGGCCTGCTGGCCGCCGGCCCCGAAGCCTGGCCCGCCGAGGCCGTCCATCGGCTCGACGCCGTGTCCCTGCGCGCACCCCTGCGCCCCGGCAAGATCATCGGCGTCGGCCTCAACTACATCGAGCACGTCGAGGAGTCCAGCCGCAGCCTCGACACCGACAAGGACCTGCCGCCGCGCCCCGTCCTCTTCGGCAAGCCCGCCACCGCCGTCACCGGCCCCGACCAGCCGATCCTGCACAACGCCGACCTGACCACCCAGCTCGACTGGGAGTGCGAACTCGCCGTCGTCATCGGCCGCCCCGCCTTCCGGGTGAGCGAGGAGGAGGCGTACGACCACATCTTCGGCTTCAGCATCGTCAACGACATCAGCGCCCGCGACCAGCGCCGCTCCGGCCAGTGGTTCTTCTCCAAGGGCCAGGACTCCTACGCCCCCTTCGGCCCGGTGGTCGTCACCCGTGACGAGATCCGGGACCCGATGGCTCTGGACCTCTCGCTGCGCGTCAACGGCGTCACCAAGCAGAAGTCGAACACCCGGCACATGCTCTTCCCCATCGCCCGCCTCATCGCCGACATCAGCTCCGGCATGACCCTGGAACCCGGCGACGTCATCGCGACGGGTTCGCCGTCCGGTGTCGGCGCCGGCATGGTCCCGCCCGAGTACCTGCGCCCCGGTGACACCGTCGAAGCCACGGTCGAAGGCATCGGCACCCTGACCAACCCCGTCGTCGACGCCCGCTGAGGAGCGCACATGTCCCCCCGTACCTACCGCATCGGCCAGATCGTGCCGAGCTCCAACGTCACCATGGAGACGGAGGTCCCGGCCATCCTCCGGGCCCGCCAGGCCGTCGTACCCGACGAACGCTTCACCTTCCACTCCAGCCGGATGCGCATGACCCATGTGACCCCGGAACAGCTCAAGGCCATGGACGCCGATTCCGACCGCTGCGCCGTGGAACTCTCCGACGCCCGGGTCGACGTACTGGGCTACGCCTGCCTGGTCGCCATCATGAGCATGGGGCTCGGCTACCACCGCACCTCCGAGCAGCGCCTGCACACCCGGACCGTCGAGAACGGTGCGCCCGCCCCGGTCGTCACCAGCGCGGGAGCCCTCGTCCACGGGCTGCACACCATCGGCGCCGAGAAGATCGTGCTGCTGGCCCCCTACATGCGCCCGCTCACCCGGACCGTCGTGGAGTACCTGACGCACGAGGGCATCGAGGTCCTGGACCACCAGGCCCTCGAGATCCCCGACAACCTCGACGTCGCCGCCCACGACCCGGCCCGGCTGCCGGGCCTCGCGCGAGCCCTGGACCACGCCGACGCGGACGCGGTCGTGCTCTCGGCGTGCGTGCAGATGCCCTCCCTCGGCGCCATCGAGGAGGCCGAGCAGCTCCTGGGCAAGCCGGTGGTGTCCGCGGCGGTGTGCACGGCCCACCAGATGCTGCGGGCCCTGGACCTCGACGCGGTGGCCCCGGGGGCGGGCCACCTGCTGTCGGGCCGGTACGCGCGCACCCCGCTGCCGGGGTAGCCGGTACGCCCACGGGAGCGTCGGCACCCAGTGGTACGGGTCCGAGGGCCCTTGACGCGAAGACCTCCGGGCGGTGAGTTCCCGGACGGCTCCCACCGCACGGAGGTCTTCGCCGTGTTCACGACCTCGACAGGTGTCGACCACGCTCGTGCGGGGCGACAGGCCGCGGCTCCACTCCGCGGACCGCGCCGAGCCGCGCGAACAGGTCGAGTCGGTCATCCGGGCCGAGGCCCGGGCGATCGCGGCTCAGCTCCGGGCGCCCGCTCCCGGGAGGATGATCGTGACCCCGCGCCCGGCCGCCGTGCCCATCGCGGCCAGCGCCGCCGGGGCGGCGTCGAGCGGGATCGTCGAGGTGACCAGCAGGTCCGGCCGCAGCGCCCCGCCCCGGACCAGCTCCATCATCGGCGGGTAGGCGTGCGCCGCCATGCCGTGGCTCCCCAGGATCTCCAGCTCCCAGCCGATCACCCGGTCCATCGGCAGGACCGCCGCTCCGGCCGCCGCCGGCAGCAGTCCCACCTGCACGTGCCGCCCGCGTCGGCGCAGCCCGGCCACCGAGGCCGCCGCCGTCGCCGGTGATCCCAGCGCGTCCAGGGACAGGTGCGCGCCCCCACCGGTCGCCTCCCGGACCGCCTGCGCGGTGTCGGCGGTGTCCCGGGCGTCCACGCAGTGCACGGCGCCGAACTTCCGTGCCAGATCCAGCGCCCCCGGCGCCGTGTCCACGGCGACCACCCGGGCCCCGGCCGCCGCCGCGATCATCACGGCGGAGAGCCCCACCCCACCGCAGCCGTACACGGACACCCACTCGCCCGCCGCCACCCGGCCCTGCGCCACCACCGCCCGGAACGCCGTCGCGAAGCGGCAGCCGAGACCGGCCGCCGTCGCGTACGACAGCTCCTCGGGCACCGCCACCAGATTCACATCGGCGTGGTCCAGGGCCACGTACTCGGCGAAGGACCCCCAGTGCGTGAACCCGGGCTGCGTCTGCCGCGCGCACACCTGGTGGTCGCCGGCCGCGCAGTCGGCGCAGCTGCCGCAGGCGCACACGAAGGGCGCCGTGACCCGGTCACCGACCCGCCAGTTCACCACGCCGGCCCCCACCGCCTCGACCACACCCGCGAGTTCGTGGCCGGGCACGTGCGGCAGCACGATGTCCGGGTCGTGCCCCATCCAGCCGTGCCAGTCGCTGCGGCACAGCCCGGTGGCCTCCACCCGCACCACCACCCCGCCCGCCGGCGGACCGGGCTCCGGTACCTCCCGTACCTCGGCCTGCTCGCCGTACCGTTCGAAGACCACCGCTCGCATGGATCCCGCCCTCCGCTCGACTGCCCGCACGGTACCGGTCGCCGAGGGCGCTGTTCACGGCGCGCCCTCCCCGGCCCGGGCCAGGGCCAGCACGCCCCCGCAGATCAGGGCGATGCCCAGCAGTTGGGGGAGCAGCCACCAGCCCGACCGCAGGTGTTCCTCGTACAGGACCACCCCCAGCGCGATGCTGATGCTCGCGTCGCCGAGGGTCAGCGCGGGCTGCGAGGCGACCAGCGGGCCGCCCTGCATGGCGTGTTCCAGCAGGAGCAGGGCGCAGATGCCGCTCGCCCCGAAGGCGTACGTCTCCCAGGTCGTCAGGAAGGCGACGAAGCCGCTGTCGTCGAGGACGTGCACCGCGGACTTCATCAGCGCGGCGGTGAGCGCGTAACAGACGGCGGTGGCGGCACCGAGGCAGCCGGCCCGGGCGCGGCCGGGCGGCAGGCGCATCCCGGCCACGGCCAGGGCGGCCACGACGACCGCGCACGCCGGCAGGGCCACCATCCAGCGCTCGGCCGGCACGTCCGTACGGTTGCCCATGGGCGAGGCGGCCACCAGCGCGACCCCGAGCCCCGCCACCACCCCCGCCACGGCCAGCCACAGCGCCCCCGGCAGCCGCTGCCGCGTCACCAGCGAGGCGATCAGCAGCGCGAGCGGCAGCTCCAGCACGAACAGCGGCTGTACGAGGGCCAGGGCGCCCGTGGCGAGCGCCACGGCCTGGCCCACCCCGGCCGCGATCACGGCCAGGATGCCGCCGATCCACAGCGGCCGCCGCAGCAGATCGAGGACCAGGCCGAAGCGGAAGCCGTCGCTCTGTGGCACGGTCAGCGCGGCCCGTCGCTGGAGCACGGTGGCGAGTGCGTTGCTGAACGCCGCGAACAGCGCGAAGAGGACCGGCAGGACGACGCCCATGCCCCGATCCTCACGGTGCCCGCCGCCCCGCCGTGGCACGACACCGGGCCACGGCCGTCATGCCCCGCGCATTCCCCCGTCCGGACCTGCCCGGCAACCCTCAGGCACGCCCCGCGGCCCGGCGCAGGGCCAGCGCCGCGAGGGCCTCCGGAGCGCCGGCCTGGCCCCGGACGCCGGGGAAGGCGTTGACGTCCACGATGAGCGGTGCCCCGCCGCCGGTGTCGATGATGTCCACGCCGTAGACGTCGAGCGCGAACACCGCGCCCACCTCGCGCACCAGATCGGCCCAGCCGGACGGCAGTTCCGCGAGCGGCAGGGGGCGGGTGGGCCCACGGCCCCCGGGGGAGAGCTCCGAGCGACGCAGGGCCGAGAAGACCTGGTCCCCTATGGCCCACAGCTTGTGGTCCCAGCCGCTGTTGGGCGCGTAGTCCTGCGCCACGACCGGCTCGTGCGGCCATTCCCGGGCCAACTCCCGCAGGCGTGCCGCGTCGTTCACGCGGGCGACGAGGTCGCCCCGGCGGCTGCGCCGGCTCTTGACCACCACGGGGGCGTCGAGCAGGGCCCCGGCGGCCCACGCCCCGAGGGAGTCGTGGGTACGGGTCGCGGCGAAGGGCAGCCCGGCCCGCAGGGCGAGCTCGGCCATCTCCGTACGGTCCTGGCACAGCGCGGTGGCCGCGGCGGAGTTCACCACGGTCGCTCCCCGCCGCTCCAGGTGGCGGGCGAGACCCAGCGCGTGCGGTGTCCGCGACTTCAGCAGGTACACCTCGGCGAGCGGCAGCGGTACGTCCCCGAGCGTGACCGGATCGAGGGCTTCGACCGTGTGCTCCGGGGCCAGCAGCGCGGTGGTGTCCGCCAGCAGCGGATGCCCGGGCTCCGGGGTGATCAGGCCGATCCTCACGCGCCGTCACCTCCCACGGCGGAGACCTGCGCCGGGATCGACAGGGGCAGCGGGTACGGCAACGCCACGGGCGCCGGCGGGGGTGCGCAGCCGCCGCCCGCCCGTGCGAGGTCGAGGACGGCGCGGGCCACACGCGCGGCCGCGTCCGGCACCTGTCGGAAGCTCGGGAAGTCGTTCACGTCGACGACCACCGGGCCGTCCGGGCCCAGCAGCACGTCCACGCCGTACAGGTCCAGCCCGTAGACCGACCCCACCTGGGCGGCGATCGCCGCCACCTCGGCCGACAGCGGCACGCGGCGCTCCCGTACCGAGGGGTCGGGGTGCAGCGGGGAACAGCGCTCGGTCGCGAACAGTTCGCCGCCGACCGCGTACACCTTGATGTCCGTGCCCGAGTTGGGTACGTACGGCTGGGCGATGAGCAGACCCTCGCCCGCGAGCGCGGGCAGCAGCGACTCCAGCCGCTCCGGCGAGGACACCAGGTGCACGGCCCGCCCGGAGCTGCCGTCGGCGGGCTTGACGACGAGCGGGTACTCCGCCTCCGGGATCTCCCTGAGCAACTCGGGGCGGGCCACCGCGTAGGTGGGCGGCAGCGGGAGCCCCCGGCCGCGCCCGAGGGCGGCGGCCAGTGCCTTGTCCCGTACGCCCCGGATCGACCGGGCGTCGTTGACGGTGGTCGTCCCGGCCGCGGCGGCGGCTTCGAGCAGCGTCAGGCCCGGGCCGCCGGACACCGTCTTGAGCACCCAGGCGTCGTGCGCACCCGCGTCCACCACCTCGGTCATGCGCAGGAGCGAGCCGCCCGGCCGCACGACGTCCACCTGGTGCCCCCACGCGGTCAGCTGCCGGATCACCTCGTTCGGCATGCCGTCGTGGCGGTAGTGCTCCTCCACCAGGAAGCAGAGCCTCATGGACCTTCCCCATATCCCCGGACGTCCGCCGATACCGTCCGGCGAGTTGTGACGTCACAGGATGTCATGGACCGCAATGTGATGATCGGTCCGCGTGTGGGCTTCCTTGTTACGCTGCCCGTTCCACATCACCGGGGGAGGGATCAGGGCGGCATGGGCGATCGGTGGACGGAGCTGCTGCACGGGCTCGCAGGGAACGAGGCCGCACCGGCGGACGTGCTGCTGCGACTGCTCGGCCACGAAGACGAGTGGCTGCGTCGAGCGGTTGCGCAGCGCGCGGCTCTTCCGCAGGAGGTGGTCGAGGCCGTTCTCGTCCACCCGGACCGCCGGGTCCGGGCCGCCTTCGCCCAGAACGGCGGAGCCGACCCCGACCAGCGTGCCCGGCTGGTCGACGACCCGTCCGCGTCGGTCCACCTCGCCCTGGCGCACGGCCCCCTGGCCTACCGGCAGCGGG
Source organism: Streptomyces sp. BF23-19 (assembly GCF_041106355.1). Classification (NCBI taxonomy): domain Bacteria; kingdom Bacillati; phylum Actinomycetota; class Actinomycetes; order Kitasatosporales; family Streptomycetaceae; genus Streptomyces; species Streptomyces sp. BF23-19. The sequence continues at coordinate 38,171 of NZ_JBGBPT010000010.1, forward strand.
TGGCCCCGCTCCCGGACCGGGCCTACGAGCGGCTGCTCGACCACCCCAGGGGCATGGTGTCCGGCGAACTGGTCAGGTGGGGCGCCGCACCCGCCCACATCCTGGCGGGACTCGCGGACCACGAGGATCCGATGTTCCGGGAGGCGGCCTGCCGTGCCTGGGACCAGCTCGCGGACGAGGTTCGGGAGCGGCTCCTGCACGACGAGGACCCGGACGTGCGGCAGGCCGCCGCCCTGCGGGTCTGCCACGAGGACGAGGAACGGACCACCTGGCTCGTCGGCCGCTCGGGGAACGGGTGGCACCTGGGGGAGGTCCTGGCGAGGGGCCGGCTCACCCGGGAGCTCGCCGAACGCCTGGTCGCGCGGGGCGAACGGATCGCCGCGATCGCTGCCAACCCCTCGCTCCCGCCCGACCTGGTGGCCCGGCTGGCCGTCGACCCCGACCCGCGGGTCCGCCTCCAGGTGTCCGCCCGCCCCGAACTGACCGAGTCCGAGCGCGCCGCCGTCGACCACACCGTGGACGCCGAGGACCGGCTGCCCACCCTGGGATGGGTGTGGGAGCGCCGTACGGACACCGCGTTCCTGCGGAGGTGCGCCCGGTCCGCGCACACCTGGCTGCGGCGCAGTGCGGCGGTCTGCCCCGGCCTGCCGGTCGACGCCGTCGAACTGCTCGCGCGGGACGAGGACTTCGCCGTACGGCTGCTGCTCGCCGAGTTCTACCCGGAGCCGCCGCCCGAGCTGCTCCTCGACCTCTACCTGAACGGCACCCACCGCGCCGTGGGCATGCTGGTCGCCCGGCCGGGCTTTCCCGCCGCCGGGCTCGCCGCGCGCCTCGGCGACTCCCCGGACCCGAGGGCCCGGCGCCTGGCCCTGCGCGACCCCGGTCTGGAGCCGGAACTCCTGGACCGGCTCGGCCGGGACCCGGAAACACGCGCGGCCGCCGGCCGGGACCCCCGGCTCCCGGTGGCCCGGATCCGTGAGTTGCTCGCCGATCCGGATCCCGAGGCAGCGGCCGCCGCGGCGGCCAATCCCGCGCTTCCCGCCGCGGATATGCGTCAGTTGCTGGACCGGGCGCAGGTGCCGGAAATCCTGGTGAATGATCGGACGATCGGCTGCTAGGTTGATCACGTGCCGAAGTTGAATCAGATCATCGCAGTGGAAAAGGGCGTCAAGTCCAAGTCCCTCCAGGAGCTCACGCAGGCTCACCACGACGTCCAGAAGCCCGCCCTGCTGGCCGGAATCTCCCGGACCTACCAGCCCAAGGACGAGGAGGGCGAGCAGCTGCCGCCCGAGTCGACCCGGGTGCAGGTCAAGGCGGAGGACGTGCTGCGGGCGACGGCCGGCACCCTGACGCGGCTGTTCGACGTGACGGCGACCAAGGACTGGGCCAACCGCACCGCGGCCGCCGATGTCGTCGTGGACGGAACGGTCCTGCTGGCGCAGGTGCCCGTGCCGTACCTGCTCTTCCTGGAGAAGCAGCTCACCGACATGCACACCTTCGTACGGAAGCTGCCGGTGCTGGACGCCTCCGAATCCTGGAACCTGGACCCGTCCACGGACTCCTGGAAGACGGACGCGGTGCGCACCATCCGTACCAAGAAGGTGCCGCGCAACCACGTGAAGGCCGAGGCCACCGAGAAGCACCCGGCGCAGGTCGAGGTGTACTACGAGGACGTTCCGGTCGGGTACTGGACGACCGTGAAGTTCTCCGGTGCGCTGCCGGCCCGTCGGGTCAACGAGCTGCTCGACCGCGTGGAGAAGCTCCAGCAGGCCGTCAAGTTCGCCCGCGAGGAGGCCAACAGCGCCGAGGTCACCGACCAAAGGATCGGCGACGCGGTGTTCGGCTACTTGTTCAAGTAGCCCCGAAGACTCCCTCTGTATGTCTGCAGGGGGTGCGCGAGAGCGCAAGCTGAAACTGATGTTGAAGCTGAACTGGGGTGTCAGTTGGGGGTTCGAATCCCTCCCCCGGCATTACGAGCCGGGTTGGCCCAAGCTGGTAGAGGCGGCCCCGTTAATCTCAGATTCTCGCTCCAGTCTCAGTATTCGCCGCCGAACACCGGATCGACCGAGCGTGGACGATCATCGATGGATGGGGGTTCAAGTCCCCTCTGTGCCTCTTCTCGTGGCGCGGTAGTTCAAAGGTAGAACACGTCGATCTAAGAATGATCCGCGACTCTTAAACGTGCCGGTGTGCGCAATTGGGTGGCACACAGGAGCCCGGGAGCTGGATATGCTCCCGGGCTCCGTCACGTTCCGGCCCAGGCCCAGGCCCGGAACCCGGAACCGGAGTCCGGGGTCCGGAGGGCCGGGCTCGCGCCCGCGCTCCGGTCAGACCGGTACGGACACGAACGTCCGGCCCGACTCGTTCTCGACCAGGATGGCCTTGACGTCCGCCGGGTCCACGGCCGCCGAACCGTCCAGCCCCGCGCCCTTGCCCTCGCCGTTCTCCTGGCTGCCCACGACCCAGCTGCCCGCGGTCGTGCGCGTACCGTTCTTGGAGACCACGACCAGCCGGCACCGCTCACCCGGCGGAACTCCCGTGACCGCGGCGCGCACCCGCACCCACTTCGGCGCGGGCGTCATCTGTACGGTCATCCGCGCGCCCGAGGTCTGATCGGTCCCGGAGAGCGTCTTGGTTCCGGCGGGCGGCGGCGAAGGGTTCGCCGTGGCCGTCGGGGACGGAGGTACGGGCAGCGCGACCGCGTCCGGATCGCCCGCACCCAGCTGGGTGCCCGCCCAGAACACGGCGGCCAGCGAGGCGGCCACGGCCAGTCCCGCGAGGCCCGCGCGCCGTCGCGAGTCACCGGCCCGCTCGCCGCGCATCTGCCGCAGGGTGCGCTGGAGCAGCAGGTCACCGCCCTGCGGCGGTCCGTCGAGGAACGCCTCATCGGGCACCTCGCCCAGAGCCGCCTCCATCTCGCGCAACGCGGCCACCTCCTCCCGGCACTGCACACATCCGCTCGTGTGTTCCTCGATCCGGCGGATCTCCTCGGCGTCCAGGACGCCGAGCACATAGGGGCCGAGCAGTTCCTCCTCGTGCCGCTGCCGGTTCATGCCACCACCTCACGCAGTCCGGCGGGCTGCTGGGGCGGCCTGCCCGATCGCTTTCCTTCTCTGGAACCGATGTCCCTGAATCCGTCGCTCTTGAAGACGTCGCGCAGCGCCTTGAGGGCGTAGTGCGAGCGAGATTTGACCGTACCCGCCGGGATGCCGAGGCTGTCGGCCGCCTCCGCCACGCTGAGCTGTCGGTAGTACAACTCCTTCAGGACGTCCCGGTGTTCCGGCGACAGCTGATCGAGGGCCCCCAGGACCGTCATGCTGTCCACCACGGAATCGGCGTGGTCCGCCTCCACCGGGGGAGCGGACGAGGCCCCGGACACCTCGGGCGGTCGGGCGGCCTTGGCCCGGTAGCGGTCGGTGATGATGTTGCGGGCCACGGTGAGCAGCCAGCCGCGCACCGAGCCCTTTCCGTTGACCAGCACCTCGGAGTGGCGCCAGGCCCGGATCAACGTCTCTTGTACGACATCCTCGGCGGCGGCCCGATCTCCGGTCAGCCGGGTGGCGTACGCGAGCAGGGCGTGACCGTGCTCCTCGTACACCGACTTGATCAGTGCCTCATCGGTCGAGCCCCGCCGAGTGCGGGGCCACAGTGGTCCGGCCATCTCACCCTCTCCGTCTTCCTCGCATATGTGGTGCGGTCGGAACACGCCACCAGGACGGATTCGGTTCACGTGACCTGCGTCACTCGGATCCCGTCGTGCGGATCCCGTCACTCGGGGCGGGTCGGTCGGCTCGGGTCGGGCCGCTCAGGTCCGGCAGGCGCGGCCCTTGTTGAGGCAGTCGACGACCGAGGCCATCTGGCGGTCGGTCATCGCGTTCACGAACATCGCGTGATCCGTCTTCGGGCTGTGCCGCTGCTCGGGGAAGGAGTCGAGGGCCACGTTCAGCCCCGGGGGGATGTCGTAGGCGAGCCAGACGCGCAGTTCGGGCACCGGGAAGGTGTCCTTCGGGCAGACGCCGTTCGCGGCGGTGAACAGCAGGTGCGAGCGGTGCGTGACGCCGACGGTGTCGAGGCCGTTCCAGCAGCTCGGGAAGACGAGGGTGCGGGTGACGCGCTCGCCCGCCGGGCAGCGCGGATAGCGGGTGGTGGCCCGGTCGGGGGAGCCCGAGCACCCCCAACGGGCCCGGACGTCGGCCTCGCTGCCCGCCGTGTACGCGACGGCGTCGCCGGTCATCCCGCGCAGGAAGCGCGGCATCGGCACCACCTTGCTCACGGGATTGCCGCGGAACTCCACCCGGACCGAGGCCTCCGGCACGATCTCGCCGACGTTGCCGTGCCCCGCCGAGTCCTCGTGCGGGCGCGTGCCCGGGCGATCGGGGCGACGCAGGACGGGCCAGTAGTACGTGGACCGGTCGCCGCCCGCACAGCTCGTGGCGGCCGCGTCCAACGAGGCCTCCGTGGACAGCGCGTCGGTGGAGAGGTTCCCCACGTAGGCGTGCGTGTGATGGGCGCCGCCCGGCAGGCCGGGCGAGACCACGAGGTTGTCCTCGTTGTAGTGACGCTCCTCGTTGCGGCCGCAATCCACCACCATCGAACCGGTCGACCCCTCGGACCCGGAGGCGGGAGCGGCCGCCGGGACGCGCGGGACCTCACGTATGTCCACGTAGTCGGACGCCACCGGCCGCCCGTCCGCCGCCCCGGCGTGCGGACCGACCGCTCGCCACGCCCCCAGTACCGCCGCGATCAGCACGCCGCCCAGGACCAGGCAGAGGGCGAGAGTGAGCAGCCGGTGTTCGTTCCCCATGCCGGTCACCGTCGCCGCTGGCGTCCCCGTCGTCAACCTGACATCCGAATGGTGGGCGCGGGAAGATCGATAGGCTGTCTCCATGACGGTGGGCGAGGGGGCCGAAGGCATGGGCGACGATCCTCACGGCGAGGGCTGGGATGCCACGCGCTCCTGGGTGGAGCAAGGGCTGTCCGAGGTCGAACGCATCGAGAAGGTCGTACGGCTGCGCGGCGGCTGGACCTCGCGGATGCGCCGCCTGGACCTCGGCGGACCGGACGGTCGGCGCTCGCTCGTGCTGCGGTCCTTCGTCACACCCTTCTACCTCCGGCACGCGGAGGGCCTGCTGACCCGTGAGGCGGATATCCTGCGGCTGCTCGCCGACACGGACGTACCGGCGGCCGAACTGGTGGCGGTGGACGCGACGGCCCGGCACTGCGACCACCCCTCCTTGCTGATGTCCCTGCTGCCGGGAACCGTGCGCCTGGGCGACCGGCACGCCGACGACCGCGCCGACCTGCTGGCCCGTCAACTGGTACGCATCCATCACCTGCCGGTGTCCGCACAGAGCCGGCCGCGCACCTATCAGCCCTGGGCCTCCGCCGAGCGCGTGAGCCCGCCCGCGGACACCGAGCGGCCCGAGCTCTGGCAGCGGGCGGTCGACGTCATCCGCCGCGACCCCCCGGCCTATCAGGGCCGCTTCCTGCACCGGGACTTCCATCCCGGGAACGTCCTGTTCACGGGTACGGGCGAGGACCTCCGGATCAGTGGCGTCGTCGACTGGGTGGAGACCTCCTGGGGGCCCGCCGACCTCGACGTGGCGCACTGCTCGACGGCCCTCGCCCTGCTGCACGGGGTACCGGCGGGGATGGGCTTCGCCGACCGCTACGCCGCCGCGGGAGGAACCCTGGCCGAGGACCCCACCGCCCATCTCCACTGGCGGCTGCTGGACGCGCTGGGCTTCGCGCCGGACGCGGAGAAGGTCGCTGTGCCCTGGCGCGAGCTGGGCCGCGTCGACCTGACGGCCCGTGTCATGACCCAGAGGCTGGAGGGGTACATCCAAGCCCTCTTCGAGAGGTACGCCTGAATCGCCGTATCCCGGCCGACCGGCGGCCGACCACCGCCGTGCACCGACATCGGCCGGGATACGGCGAGCGCTCAGCCGAGGGCGTCGGCCCCGAGGATCCGGTCGACGACCGCCGTGGCCTGCTCCGGGTTCTCCTCCAGCCAGGCTCCGAGATGTTCCCCGACGGCCTCACCGACACAGGCGCGCACCGCGGCGTTGCCCAGCTCTCCGTGTGTGGCGCCGACGAACTCGGGGTCGTCCAGCTTGACCGACACGACCGCCGTCAGGCCCGCGGCGACGCGTTCGCCGTCGAGGCCGGGGGCTTCGGCCGCCGGCAGCCCACGCCCTCGCGCGTACGCGTCGAGCGCGGCCGCCACCCCCGCGCGCAGGCCCGCCTCATGCGTGCCGCCGTACGGTGTGGCCACGCTGTTGGCGAAGCCACGGATCCGTTCCTCGGGGGAGCCGCACCATCGCAGGGCCACCTCCATCGTCCCCGCCATCCGCGGGTCCTCCCGCTCGAAGCCGATGACGTCCGTGTGCACCGGGGTCCCCGCCCGCGCCGGGAGCGAGAGCACGAAGTCCCGTACCCCGCCCAGGAAACGGAACCGCGCCGTCTGGGGGCCGTCCGCAGGGCGCTCGTCGGTCAGGGAGATGTCCAGGCCCCGGTTGAGGAAGGCCAGTTCCCTGAAGCGCTCCGCCAGCACGGCGAATGAGCACTCCGTCGTCGCGAAGAGGACGGCGTCGGGCCGGAAGGTGAGGGTGGTCCCGCTTCCGGGCGCCGGACCCGCGGCGGTGGGCGGAGTGACGGCGACGCCGCGCGCGTACTCCTGGACCCGGCGGACCCCCGCGCGCCGCACCTCGGCCGTCAGGCGGCTCGACAACGCGTTGGCGACGGCGGGCCCCAGGCCGAAGCGGGTCAGGTTCACCGCGCGACGGTCGCCGGGCCGCGCCCCGAAGGACAGCTCCGTCAACAGGGCTTCGAGGCCGGGGCCCTCGGTGTCCCCGGCGGCTGCGAAGGGGACACCCGGACCGTCGTCGGTGACCCGCACGCCGCCGTCGGCCAGGAGGGTCACGCCGACGGAGCCGGCGCGGCCGCTCACGGCCTCGTTCACCGCCCGGTCCGCGACCTCGAAGACCAGTTGGTGCAGGCCGCGTTCGTCGGTCGAGCCGATGTACATCCCGGGCCGCCTGCGAACGGCCTCGGGCCACTCCAGCACCTTGATGTGGGCGGCGTCGTATCCGATCGCTTCGTCACTCACGAAATCCCCCTCCGATGGTGTCCGGCAGATGTCCCCAGCCTAGGTGAAACCGAGGAAAGGGCCAGGTCAGAGCCGGTTTGTCGCGTGCATGTACGGGCAGGTGAGGGGCTGTCCGGTGCGGGTCCGCCCCGGGGGCGCGCACCGCGACCGAATCGCGGCCCGTGGCCCGCCGAAGCCGCGTACGGCCCCGTTCCCGGCGGCCCCGAGGTGCCCGATTCCGGTGTGGCTCTCAGCCCGGTGTGAGGCACCGCGTCAGCGCGGCCCGCTGCCGCTCGGGCAGGTGGTCACCCGTCGGCGCACGCCCGGACGTGCTCAGTACGATCGCTCGATGATCACTTCCGTCACGCTCGGGGCCGCCGCGACACCGACCGCTCCGGCTCTCGTCCTTCGGCCCTGGTGCGTGGACGACGTCGCCGCGTTGGTCGAGGCCTCCCCGGATCCCGGGCCGCGGTCCGAGGACGACGGACTGGGGTGGGTGCGGGCCCAGGAGTGGGGCTGGGCGGAGGGGGTGCGGTTCGGCTTCGCCGTCCTGGAGTCGGGCACGGGCACGGGCGCGTCGTCGCCGGCGCGGCTGGTGGGCAACGTCGTCCTCAAGGAGGTCGCGCCCGGCAAGGCCGCCGCCGAGGTCGGCTACTGGACGGCGACCCGGGCGCGGGGCCGGGGTGTGGCCTCCCGAGCCCTGGAAGCCCTCACCAACTGGTCCCTGGACGTCTTCCGGGCCGACGGCCTCGAACGCCTCGAACTGCTCCACCAGGTGGACAACCTCGCGTCCTGCCGCGTCGCGGCCAAGTGCGGCTACGCGTACGACAGGACCCTGGCCTCCGCGCCTCCGGCCTTCCCGCTCGACGGCCACCTGCACGTACGCCGCGCGGCCGCCTGACCTGTCGCCGGCGGGGCCGAGGTTGTCCGTAGGGCCGCTTGTCCGGCCGTGCGGCGACCGCGCACAGTGGGGCGTATGACAACAGAGCTGACCCCCGCCGAGCTCCTGCACGCATTCGCCCGCACCCGCGCCTCGCTCGACGGCGCCGAGGTCACCTACTGGTGGACCGGGGACGTCCACTCCTGGGCCCCGGGCGAGCCCTACCGGCGCCTCTTCGGCTTCGAAGGGCTCAACGTCGCGCGCCTCGTGGCGGACGAGGAGCTCGGCGGCTACCAGCTCCTGTCCAGGGAAGCCGCCTTCTACCTCGACCCCGCGACCCGGGAGATCCTGGAGACCTGGCAGGACAAGCCGGTGGTCCACGTCTGGAACGATCCGGCCAACCAGAAGTGGCGCCCCTTCCCGGTCCCCATGACGGAACTGGGCGACCAGGTCTGCTTCAGCCTGGAGATCCCGCTGGCCTACCCCTCGCCCCTGCCGGTCGAGGAGTACCCGGCACAGTCCGCCGACGACACCTACCGCGCCCTGGAGCTGTTCCAGTTCTTCGCGCCCGCGGCCACCCTGACCACCGACGCGGTGAGCGTCCCCGCCACGATGTCCTGGACCCGGATGTCCCCGTGGCTGCCCTGGATGGAACAGGGGCAGCGCCCCGGCGGCCTCACCTTCCACTGCCGCGGCCGCAAGCTGGTCTCGTACACGCAGGTTCCGGAGCGCACCCGCGCCTATATCGCCGAAAATCAGCCTGAATTCGCCCACGCACCGGAGAAGTGGAGCGAGCCGAACGAGACCAGCTGGACGTACTTCCGCAAGCTGTTCCCGCCGCGGTAGAGCCGGTCCCCGCTCCCACCCCCGGTCCCGCGCGGCGTGCGCGCGGTCGCCGAACGTCCCTGGTCAAAGCCCTGCCGAGGGATCCCCGGGGGGAGCCGCAGGGGGTGGACAAGGGTTTTCCCCGTATCGAGTTCATCCCCGTGTTGCCTACTGTCTGCCCACCGGCGATCTTCCCCTGGCCCTGCGGCACACACGCCAACCCCACATGGCGTGAAGGCGGCATCGGTCGGGGGGAGAGCCGGGACCGCCGTTGCCCGGCCCCGCCGTTGCGGCTCGGGCGACGTGGCGCGCGGCGGAGCCGGGGCGAGCTCGACCAACTCGCTCCCGGTCCCGCGGCCGCCGGAACCTCCCACACTGCACTGACCGGCCGCTCCGGCACGCCCGGAAACGGCCCTCGAAGGGGAACACGTGCACGCTTCCAGACGTAGGCTCATATCTGTGGTGGCCATGTCGGTCACCCTGCTCGCCGGCTCCGCGACCGCCTCCGTGGCCCTGGCCACCGAGACCCCCGCCGCGGCCCCCGCCGCCACGGTCGCCCCCACCGCGCCGGTCGAGAACCTCATCGTCGGATACAAGTCCTCGGCCACCGAGGCCAGCTCGAACACCGCGGCGGCGGACGACGCCACCGCCAAGGGCAAGAAGGCCGGCAAGAAGACGAAGTTCGACCGCCGCCTTGGCACCGGCGCCGCCCTCGTCAACCTGGGTGGTGCGACCGCCCCGGCCGACGCGGCGAACGTGATGGCCCAGTTCCGCGCCGACCCGGACGTCGCCTACGTCGAGCCGGACACCCGCGCCTACGCCATGGCCGTCACCCCGAACGACACCGAGTACGCCAAGCAGTGGGACCTCTTCGAGTCCACCGCCGGCATGAACGTCCCCGGTGCCTGGGACACGACCACGGGCTCCGGCGTCACCGTCGCCGTGATCGACACCGGCTACGTCGCCCACTCGGACGTCGCGCCGAACATCGTCTCCGGCTACGACTTCATCTCGACCTCCTCCGAGGCCCGCGACGGCAACGGGCGGGACAGCAACCCCGCCGACGAGGGCGACTGGAACGCCACCGACGGCGAGTGCGGTGTCGGTTCCAAGGCCAGCACCTCCTCCTGGCACGGCACCCACGTCGCGGGCACCATCGCCGCGGCCACCAACAACTCCAAGGGTGTCGCGGGCATCGCCTACGGCGCGAAGATCCAGCCCGTCCGCGTGCTCGGCAAGTGCGGCGGTGCCACCTCGGACATCGTCGACGCGATCACCTGGGCCTCCGGCGGTTCCGTCGCGGGCGTCCCGGCCAACGCCACCCCCGCCAAGGTCATCAACATGAGCCTCGGCGGCTCGGGCACCTGCGGCACCAGCTACCAGAACGCCATCAACGCCGCCGTCGCCCGCGGTACGACCGTCGTCGTCGCCGCAGGCAACAGCAACGCCAACGCGTCCGGCTTCTCGCCCGCCAGCTGCAACAACGTGATCAACGTGGCGTCGACGAACCGCGCCGGCGAGCGCTCGTACTACTCCAACTTCGGCACGATCATCGACATCGCCGCCCCGGGCGGTGAGACCCGCCGCGCCACCGACACGCCCGGCACCGTCACCACCCCCGAGAACGCGATCCTCTCCACCCTGAACGCCGGCACCACCACCCCCGGTGCCGAGTCCTACAAGCCCTACCAGGGCACCAGCATGGCCGCCCCGCACGTCGCGGGTCTCGCCGCCCTGCTGAAGTCCGCCAAGAGCTCGCTGACCCCGGCCCAGATCGAGGCCGCGATCAAGGCCAACGCCCGCCCGCTGCCCGGTACCTGCACCGGTGGCTGCGGCGCCGGCCTCGCCGACGCGGCCGCGACCGTCGCCGCCGTCACCTCGACGACCCCGCCCACCGGCGGCTTCGAGAACACCACGGACGTCGCCATCGGCGACAACACCACCGTGGAGAGCCCGATCACCGTCAGCGGTGTCACCGGCAACGCCCCGGCCACCCTCAAGGTGGGCGTGAACATCGTGCACAGCTACATCGGTGACCTCAAGGTCGACCTCGTCGCCCCCGACGGCACCGTCTACACCGTGCACAACCGCTCCGGCGGCAGCACCGACAACATCAACCAGGTCTACACCGTGAACGCCTCCTCCGAGGTCGCGAACGGCACCTGGAAGCTGCGCGTCAACGACAACGCCGGCGGCGACACCGGCAAGATCGACTCCTGGAACCTGACCTTCTGATCAGGAGCCAACTCGGCCTGACGGCCAGATAGTACGGACCAAAGCGAGCCCGCGGACCTGCTGATACACCTCGTATCGGCAGGTCCGACGGGTTTTCCCGGGACGTGACTGATTTCTGCGTCACAATCCGTGGTCGCCCGCCACTCGACCTCGTATTGTCGCCTCTCACAGGAAGGGCACAGGAGCTGGGGATCGAGAGGCTGGTGGCTGTGCGTGGTGGCGGCGACGGGGCACGCTGACACAAGTGTCGGACACGGAGAACTGATCAAGGCGGTCGACCGCGCGTTGACCGCGCACGGCCGGGCGCTGTTGATCGGACCGGCCGGCGCGGGCAAGACCGAGGTCGTGCGCGCCGTCGTGGCCGCGGCCGAATCGCGCCGTGAGACCGTGCTGTGTCTCGCCCCCGAGGCCGCCGACCAATGGATACCCGAGGCGTCCGCCGCCGCCCTCCTCGCCTCCGTACCCGGCGGCGCCCTGGAACAGCTCTCCGGCCCCCAGCGCACCGCCATCGCCCTCCTGCGCCGCGAGGCCGACGCCCCCCGGGCCGGCCGCGACCACATCGCGCTGCGCCTCGCCGTGGTCGAGGTGCTGCGGGCGCTCGCCGACCGGCACCCCGTCCTGCTCGTCCTCGACAACGCCCAGTGGCTCGACGCCGAGAGCACCGACCTGCTCCGCTTCGCCCTGCGCCTCACCCCGCCCGGCGTACGGGTCCTGGTCGCCGAATGCGTCCAGGGCGGGGTCCCGGTGGGCGAACCCCTCTGCGGCCCCGGCGTCCCCGCCATCCGGGTCCCCCCGCTGGGGGCCGACGAGGTCGCCGAACTCCTCGTCCGCCACGGCCTCCCGGCCCGCCTCGCCGGCCGCATCCACCAGGCCAGCGGCGGCAACCCGCGCCTCGCCCTCGCCCTCGGCCACTCCCTCGCCGAAGCCGCCGAGGCCCGCGACTGCAGCGCCCACCACGCCGACGCCCTGCCCGTCTCCGGACAGGCCCGCGAGGTGGCCCGCCGGCTCCTGGCCGGGGCCCCCGTCCAGGCCCGCCGCACCCTGCTGCTCGCCGCCCTCGCCGCTCGCCCCACCATCTCCCTGCTGCGCCGGGCGGGCCGCCCCGACGCCGAGGCCGAGCTGGCCGAGGCGGAACGGGCCGCGCTGGTCAGGGTGGGGGAGGACGGCTCCGTGGAGTTCACCGCCGGCGCCCTGCCGACCGCCCTCGCCGCCGACGCGGGCTGGCCCGAACGCGCCGCCGGGCACGCCGCCCTGGCCGAGGCCGTCGACGATCCCGTCCAGGCCGTACGGCACCGCGCGCTGGCCGTGGACACCCCCGACCAGTGGCTGGCCGAGGAGATCACCGAGGCCGCCGCGGCCTGCCGGCGCCGGGGCCAGCGCGCCCTCGCCGCCGAACTGGGCCTGCTCGCCGCCGAACGGACGCCGTCCTGGCTGGCCGGTGAGGAACTGGCCCGCCTGGTCGCTGCCGCCGAGGACGCCGGCTGGTCCGGCCGCGCCGACCTCGCCCGCCGCGCCACCGGGGCCGTCCTGGCCCGCGACGCCTCGCCCGCCGACCGGGTCCGGGCCCGCCTCGCCGTGATCGACGCCGCCGGGCAGGCCCTCGGCGCCCTCGACGAGACCATCGCGTACGCCATGGACGAGGCCGCGGGCGACCCCTCGCTGCAGGCCGCCGTCCAACTGCGGATCGCCTGGAAGCACAACCTCAGCGACGGCGACCCGGTCCGCTCCCGCGACGCCGCGGCCCGCGCCGGGGCGCCCGCCGCACTCGGCGGCGACCAGGTCGCCGAGGCCATGGCCCTGACCGTACGGGCCCGGATGGGCCGGATCCTGGGCGACCCCGGCGCCGAGGCGATCCTGGCCGAGGCCCTCGCCCTGCCCGCCCCCGAGGTGCCGCTCGGCATGCGCAACGCGCCCCAGTACCTCGCCGTCCGGCACGCCCTCTTCGACGACGGCCTCGACGACGCCCGCCGCCAGCTCATGGTCCTGCTGCCCGCCGTCCAGCGCACCGGCTCCGCCGAGGACGTCTTCGAGGTCCTGCGCAGCCTCACCGAGGTCGAACTGCGCGGCGGCCGGTGCGAGGCCGCCTCCGCCCACGCCCGCCGGGCCCTGGAGCTCACGATAGACGCGGGCCTCTCGCCCGGCCCGGCCTGGTACGTCGCCGCGATGGCGGAGGCCATGGGCGGCAGCTTCGCCCGGGCCGCCGGCTACGCCCGGCGCGGCATCCAGGCCTCGCAGGAGGAGCAGGACCTGGTCTTCCTCTCCCGCAGCCTGCACGCGCTCGGCCTCGTCGAACTCGCCACGGGCGAGGCGGCGAAGGCCGTCGCCACCCTGCGTCGGGTCGCCGAACTGGAGGCCGCCCAGCAGGTGGTGGACCCCTCGATCCTGCGCTGGCACGGGGAGCTCGCCGAGGCCCTGATCGCCGCCGACGCCCCCGAGGAGGCGGCCCGGCTGCTGGCCTCCGTCCGCACGGTCGCCGTCGGCCTCGGCCGGACCGGGGTCGTCGCGGCCCTCGACCGGGCCCGCGGGCTGTGCCTGTCGGCTCAGGGCGACGCGGACGCGGCCGTGCACCTGCTGGAGGCCACCGCCCAGCGCTTCGACGTGCTCCGGCTGCCGCTGGAACGCGGCCGTACGCTGCTCGCCCTCGCCCGGGTGGAGCGCCGCCGGCGTCGGCGGGCGCCGGCCCGCGCGGCGCTGCGGGCCGCGGCCGAGGTGTTCGACCGGGCCGGGGCCGCCCCCTGGACGGAGCTCGCCAGGGAACCGGCCCCCGGCGACGGCGCCGGTGCGCGGGTACCGGCGGCCGCGACCCTGACCGAGGCCGAGACCCGGCTCGCGCTGCTGGTCAGCCAGGGCGCCAGCAACCAGGAGGCCGCGGCGAAGCTGTTCCTCAGCGTCAAGACGGTGGAGGCCCGGCTGACCCGCATCTACCAGAAGCTCGACGTCCGCTCCCGGGCCCAGCTGGCCACCGCGCTGCGCACGCGGTGACCGTCCCGCCGGTGGCGGCTCCGCTCAGCAGCCGAGGTTGTTCCCGGGGGTCACCCCGAGCAGCTGCGTGAAGCTCTGATACTTCGAGATGCGGCTCTGGACCTGGGCGGGGTTGCCGCCGTTGCACTCCAGGGAGCCGTTGATCGAGCGGATGGTCTCCCCGAAGCCCGCGCCGTTCACCATGGCGGCGTGGGCGGTCATCGTGCCCGGGCCGTTCTGGGTGTTCCAGTACCAGAGCGCCGTCTTCATGGCGACGGCCGGATCCTGCTCCACCAGGTACGGGTTGGCGAGCAGGTTGATGCCGAGGGCGTCACCGGCGGCCTTGTAGTTGAAGTTCCAACTGAGCTGGATGGGTCCGCGCCCGTAGTAGGCGGCCTGCCCGGCGGGACAGCCGTACGGCTGGCTCGCGTCGCAGTAGTGGGGGTAGTTGGCGGTGTTCTGCTCCACGATGTACACGAGTCCGCCCGTCTCGTGGGAGACGTTCGCGAGGAAGGCCGCGGCCTCGCGCTTCTTGGTGGTGTCGTCGCCGGTCTTGGCGAACCCGGGGTAGGCGGACAGCGCCGCGACCAGGCCGTTGTAGGTGTAGAAGGGGTTCCGGTTCGGGAACATCTGGTTGAACTGGGCCTCGGAGACCACGAATCCGCTGGGGTTGCCCGGGTCCGGGTCCGTGCTCCCGCCGCCGCAGGTGCCCTGGTCCGCCCAGACGCCCCACTGGCCGGTGGTGCCGGGCGTCTCGCCCTGGGTCCACCACTTCGCCTGCCAGTTGTGGCCGCCGTACGAGGCGCTCATGCCGCCCGTGTAGACGGCCGAGGAGGCCCAGGCGCCGGCGCAGGGGGTCGCGGCGACGGCGGGGGAGGAGGGGAGGGTGAGGGCGAGGCCGGCCGTGACGGCCGCGGCGGCGGTGAGTGCGAGGGCGCGGAGGCGAAGCGCACGTATCACGTAACTGCTCCTTCAGTGGGGGGACTTGTCGTGGGGGCAACGGTGCCCACTGAAGCGAAAATGGTCTGAACCTGTCAAGGTCTAGACCAAATGAAACGCGCCGGTGTCACGCGTCACGCGTGACGCGTGACACCGGCGCGGAATCGAGCCGATCAGCTGCCCTGGGAGAGGTTTCCGGAGAGGACCGGGATGTTGCTGGCGATGTGCGAGACCGACTCGTCGCCCTTGGCCTGGGTGGAGTTCTCGGCGCACTGCTGGTTCTGCGGGTTGGCGAGCACGTTGACGTCCTGGACGCCGACGTTGGCGATGAGCGCCAGCAGGGACTGGGCGTTGACCTTGGCCGGCAGGCCGACGCAGAGCTTGTTCAGCGAGCCCTGAATGGCGCCGAGCTGCGGGCTCATCTTGCCGGCGGTCTCCTGGTTGCCGTAGATCTGGGCCGCGTTGTTGCCGTTCACGGTGTTGACGCCGTTGTCGTTGCCGATCGCCATCGCCGGGGAGGCGACTGCGGCACCCGCGCCGAGCACGGCGGCGGTGGCGGCTGCGGTGGCCATGAACTTCTTCAACATGTGGGGATCCTTCTGTCGCACTGTCGCGTGTGATGGCTGCCCTCGGCGGGACGTGCTGATCAACTGTCGACAGTGCTCGCGGTTATCCCCACTCACCCGTGTGGCCCAATGCCGGATCGAGCCACCCCCGGCCGTGGCGGCGGGGGCGAGCTCCTCAGGTCCGAGGGTCAGCCGGTCTTGCGGCGGACCTTCTTGTTCTTGCCGCCGGGGCCGCTGCTGGCACCCTGGACCTTCGCCCGGCTCTGGTGGGCCTGCTGGGACTGGGCGTTCGCGGCGTTGCGTTCCAGGGCCTCGCGGAACTTGCGCTTGGCCGCGTCGGCCGGGGACTCGTCCTGCGGGGTGTCGGTTTCGTCAGCCATTTTGTCCTCCTGGGGTGATCAAGCGGTTTCAGTCTGTCAGGTGCCGTCGGTGCTGACCAGCGAGTTCCCTTATGCTCCAAGCGTTGCTTGGGGTAGTCATAAGTTTTGATTATGGGGTCATAAAGAGACACCGGGTGCTGAGTTAGGTTTACCTTCGTTTAGGGTTCCCTTTGATCCACCTTGCCGTCGCTCGAAGGGAACCTCTGCCATGCCTCGCCCTCTGCGGGTAGCAATCGTCGGTGCCGGCCCGGCCGGTATCTACGCCGCCGACGCGCTGCTGAAGTCCGAGGCAGCCGTCGAGCCCGGTGTGTCCATCGACCTCTTCGAGCGGATGCCCGCGCCCTTCGGCCTGATCCGGTACGGCGTCGCCCCCGACCACCCCCGGATCAAGGGCATCATCACCGCCCTTCACCAGGTGCTCGACAAGCCGCAGGTCCGCCTCTTCGGCAACGTCGACTACCCGAACGACATCAGCCTCGACGAGCTGCAGTCCTTCTACGACGCCGTGATCTTCTCCACCGGCGCCACGGCCGACCGCGCGCTGACCATCCCGGGCGTCGACCTCGACGGCTCCTACGGCGCCGCCGACTTCGTCTCCTGGTACGACGGCCACCCGGACGTCCCGCGCACCTGGCCGCTGGAGGCCGAGAAGGTCGCCGTGCTCGGCGTCGGCAACGTCGCCCTGGACGTCGCGCGCATCCTCGCGAAGACGGCCGACGAGCTGCTGCCGACCGAGATCCCGGCGAACGTCTACGACGGCCTCAAGGCGAACAAGGCCCTGGAGGTGCACGTCTTCGGCCGCCGCGGTCCGGCGCAGGCCAAGTTCAGCCCCATGGAGCTCCGGGAGCTGGACCACTCGCCCAACATCGAGGTCATCGTCAACCCCGAGGACATCGACTACGACGAGGGCTCCATAGCCACCCGCCGCGCCAACAAGCAGGCCGACATGGTCGCCAAGACCCTGGAGAACTGGGCGATCCGCGACATCGGCGAGCGCCCGCACAAGCTGTTCCTGCACTTCTTCGAGTCGCCCGCCGAGATCCTCGGCGAGGACGGCAAGGTCGTCGGACTGCGCACCGAGCGCACCGAGCTCGACGGCACGGGCAACGTCAAGGGCACCGGCAACTTCACCGACTGGGACATCCAGTCCGTCTACCGGGCCGTGGGCTACCTCTCCGACGAGCTGCCCAAGCTCCCCTGGGACGTCGAGTCGGGCACGGTCCCGGACGAGGGCGGCCGCGTGATCGACGCCGGTGGCCACCTGCGGTCGACGTACGTCACCGGATGGATCCGGCGCGGTCCGGTCGGCCTGATCGGCCACACCAAGGGTGACGCGAACGAGACCGTCGCGAACCTGCTCGCCGACCACGCGGAGGGCCGCCTGAGCGAGCCGGCCGCCCCGGCGCCGGAGGCCGTCGAGGCCTTCCTCGCCGAGCGCAGCGTCCGCTACACGACGTGGGAGGGCTGGCACCGACTGGACGCGGCCGAGAAGGCCCTCGGTGAGCCCCAGGGCCGCGAGCGGGTGAAGATCGTCGAGCGCGAGGACATGCTCGAAGCGAGCGGAGCGTAGGAAGGGGAGGGCCGGGACCCGTACGGGGTCCCAGCCCTCCGTGCGTTCGGCGGCGGGAGCTGCGGCCCCCGGGGCGAGGACGTCCTCAGACGCCCCGGTCCCGCTCCAGCACGCCCCGTACGAAAGCCGCCTGCCCGGCGTGCTGGAGGTCGTCCCCGAGCACGCTGACCAGGCGTACCCCGAGGGTGACCGGTGGATCCCAGCGCTCGTCGACCACCCGGTCCAGGTCGGCGGCGGCGAGGCCGCGCACGAACCGAGCGGTCCGCTCGTGCACCGCGTCGAAGTAGCCCAGCAGCAGCTCGCCCGAGTCGACCCGGACGGTGTAGACGTCCCGCGGCGTGTGCCCGTACCCGGTCGCCCCGGCGGGCAGCGGCAGGGCGAACCGGTCCGACCAGCCCTCGGAGTCCCACACCTGATCGGTGCCGGCCGCGTCCGCGATGTGGTCGTCCTGGACCCGGGTCAGGTGCCAGACGAGCCAGGTGACCGAGTTCGCCGCCGGGTCCACGCGAGCGTTGAGCAGCTCCGGAGTGACCCCTTCCACGACCTCGTGAACGATCTCCCGGATGCGTCCGAAACCGTCGGCGATGACGTCCGTAGCCTTCATGGATCCACCATGCAAGGCCCGGGGGCCCGACCGCCGCGAGCGACACGCGGAGGTCGGGCCGCCGGGCCGGCGGACGGACGCTCGGTCAGCGGCCGGCGTCGGCCTTCTCGGCCGTGTCGACCTTCGCGGCCGTGTCCGCCTGCTCGGTCGCCGCTGCGGGCTCGGCCGCCACGGGCTGTCCGGCGGCCGCGGCCACGGTGCCGTGCCCGCTCCGCAGGCCGATCCAGCTGATCACCGCGACCAGCGCGAAGGCCACCGCCCCGATCCCGAAGGTGAGGGTGAACCCGGACTCGGCGGGCAGCGGGGGAACCCCCGCCGGCAGGTGCTCGACGGTCTTGGAGGCCAGGATCGTGGTGACGACGGCGCTGCCGATCGCGCTGCCCGTGGAGCGGGAGATCGAGTTGATGCCGTTGGCGATGCCGCTCTGGTGGTGCGGGACGCTGGACATGATCACGGCGGGCATGGCGGCGTAGCCGAAACTGACGGCCGCGCCGACGACGAGCCCGGCGCCGATCACCGAGAAGCTGTGCTGGTGGTCCAGGCCGAGCCAGGCGAAGCCGGCCGCGCCGAGGGCCGCTGCCAGAGCCAGTGCCGTACGCGGACCGCGGTGGCGCACGATCTGGCCGCCCACGGGCGAGGCGAGCAGTGAGACGATGGCGCCGGGCAGCAGGAACTGCACGGAGGCGCGCAGGATGGACGCGTCGAAGCCGTAGCCGGTGAGGGCCTCGGGCATCTGGACGAGGTACGAGACGCCGAGGAAGTTCGCGAACATGCCGAAGCCGACGAGGACGCCGGCCAGGTTGGCCATCAGCACGGGGCGGTGGACGAACATCTTCATGTCGACGAGCGGCTCGCGCACCTTGCGCTCGACGAGCACCCAGACGGCGGCCATGACGGCGGCGCCGGCGAAGCTGCCGAGCGTGCGGGCGGAGCCCCAGCCCCACTCGTGGCCCTGGGAGATGGGCAGCAGGAGCAGCAGCAGCGCGATGCCGAGGGTCAGCGCGCCGAGGAAATCGGTACGGCCGCCGGTCTTGTGGCGGGTCGCCGGGACCAGGAAGACGACCGCGAGCAGGGCGAGGAGCGCGAAGCCGGTCGCCATCCAGAAGGCGTTGCGGTAGTCCGCGTCGGAACCGGAGGTGAGCAGCCCGGTCGCGACGAGCGCGAGCCCGCTGCCGAACGCGAGCGTGCCGCTGACCAGGGCCATCGCACCCGGCAGCTTCTGCGGCCGGACCTCTTCGCGCAGGACCGACAGGGCCAGCGGGAAGATCGCGGTGGCGGCTCCCTGGAGCACCCGGCCCAGGATCAGCAGCGGCAGCGAGGTGGCCAGCGCCGCGATGACGGAGCCGACGACCATGACGCCGAGCACGGCGACCAGCGTGGGCTTCTTGCCGTGCTGGTCGCCGAACCGGCCGAGCAGCGGGGTGAAGACGGCGGCCGACAGCAGGGTGGCGGTGGTCACCCAGCTCACGTTGGCCGTGGTCGTGCCGAGGTCTTCGCGGATGAGGCCGAGGATCGGGACCGGGAGGGTCTGCATCATCGACACGACCATGGCGGCCAGGCTCAGGGCGAAGACGATGACCGTCTCGTTCCGGTGCCCGGCGGCCGGGGTGGCGGGGGAGTGGGTGCTCATGGCTGGGGTGAACCTTCTTCGTGTTTCGGAGCTGAAGAGCTTCGGAACGCAGATGTTTGACCTTCTCAAGTAACTCGACCGACGGTAGACGTCGATAGTTAAGGTGGTCAAGTAAACAATTGATAATGTGAAGCATCCTGAGTACGCTCCAGGTATGAGCGACACCGCCACGCAGACCCCCACCAAGCTCCAGCTGCTGGAGCTGCTCGCCGCGATCGGCACCGCCCAATGGCGCGAGTTCGCGGCAGCCGCGGCCCAGCACGGCCTGACCTCCACCCAGGCCCGGGTCCTCGCCCAGCTCGACGGCCCCGTGCCCATGCGCGGCCTCGCCACCCTGCTCGTGTGCGACGCCTCCAACGTGACCGGCATCGTCGACCGGCTGGAGGCCCGCGAGCTGGTGCGCCGGGAGCCGGACCCGGCCGACCGCCGCGTCAAGAACGTCGTCGCGACGGACGCGGGCCGCGAGGTCATCCGCCGCGTACGCGAGGAGATGCAAGCCATGCACGGTGCGCTCGACACCCTGGACGAGGCCGAGAGCGCGACGCTCTACGCCCTGCTGGGCCGCCTGCGCCCCTCGATGGAGAAGAGCTAGCCTCGACCTCCATGAGCACCCTTCAGACGATCAACGACGTTCCCGTCCTGATGTGCGGGGCCGAGGGCGAAGTCATCGCCGGTGAACGCGAGGCCCTGGACTGCATAGGCGATGCCTCCTACCAGGGCGCCGAGTGGGTCGTCATCCCCGTCGAGCGCTTCGACGAGGCGTTCTTCCGGCTGAGCACCCGCGTCGCCGGCGAGATCATTCAGAAGTTCGTCCAGTACCGGATGGGCATCGTTGTCCTCGGTGACATCTCCCGCCACACGGCGGACAGTGCGGCGCTGCGGGACTTCGTGCGCGAGTGCAACCGGGGGCGCCAGACGTGGTTCCTCGCCGATGCCGCGGAGCTGCGCGGGCGGCTGACCGGAGCAGGGGCGTGAGCGGCGGCGGGATCCGGATCCTGCGGGCGGCCGACCGGACCGCCACCGTCTGGAAGAACGGTGGGGGAGTCACCCGCGAGATCGCGGCCTGGCCCGAGGGCGCCGGTATGGACGACTTCGGCTGGCGCGTGAGCCTGGCCGAGGTCGGGGCCGACGGGCCCTTCTCGGCCTTCCCCGGCATCGCGCGCACCCTGACCCTCGCCGAGGGCGCGGGGATGGACCTCACGGTGGCGGGCGTACGCCGGCTCGTGGACGAACGGTTCGCGCCGCAGGACTTCCCCGGGGACGAGCCGACCGACTGCCTGCTCCTGGCCGGCCCCGTCGTGAACTTCAACGTGATGTACCGCAGGGGCGCGGTGGAGGCGCAGACCGCCGTCGTACGGGGCACGCTCGCCCTCGCGGTCCCGCCGGGCGGCACCCTGCTGGTGGTCGCCCTGCAGGGACCGGCGGTACTCGAACACCCCGGTGACCGCACGGACCTGCTCCCGTACGACGCTGCCCTGCTGACCGGCCCGCTCGACTGCCGCGTCCGCACGACCGGCCGCGCGGCGGTGGTCCGCTTCGCCCCGGACCAGCTCTAGGTGACCGGACACCGCGACCCGGCAAACCTTTCCGGCCACAGCACTAGCGGGTGCGGTCGCGGGTGCCCAGTTTGATCCATTTCGCGGTGCTGGGCACGCCCTTGGCGTCCAGCAGGAAGAGCATGTAGTAGCCGGGCGGGGCGTCGGCCGCGCTCGGCGGCGTGCGGAGACCGATCGTGGAGCCGTGGACGCCGGTGATCCGCAGGTCCAGGTGGCGCTGGCTGGTGTTCACCGAGTGGGTGACGGTCGTCGGCGCCAGCAGCACGGCGCGCGTGACGTCCTTCGCCGTCGAGCTCGTGACCTGGAAGGCCGTGTCGTGGGCGAGGTCGCCCCCCGGGGCCCGGTCGAGCGCCGGCCGGGCGCCCCGGTGCAGATAGGCGGGCTCGAAGAGCTCGATGCTGCCGTCCATCCCGTCCTTGATGTCGGGATCGTTGGCGATCTGCTGGAGCTCGTCGCCGGTGACCATCATCCGGCCGTCCGGCAGGACCAGGGCGTTGGAGTGGTAGCCGCGGGGCAGCCGCTGGGCCGGACCCAGCTTCCAGTGGCCGCGCGCGTCGCGCAGTTCGATCTGCCGGTACTTCAGGTCGGCCTTCGGGTTGAAGGGCCCGTTGCCGTAGTTCCGGGTGTCCAGGGCGCCGTTCACCGTGATCAGGGTCCCGTCGGGCAGGATCAGGGTCCCGTCCTGGGTGCGGCCGAAGGCCCGCGGTTCCTCGATGCTCCAGCGGCCGCCGGACAGCCGGTACGTGAGCGGGTCGCGCGGGTCGCCGCCGAGCACCAGGACGGAGTCCGGGCCCCGGAAGCCGGCCGGCAGCGGCACGGCCGAACCGTAGCCCCGGAAGTCGGCCGGCCGCCGGGGCAGGTCCGTGCGGGTGTCCTTGACCGGGTCGAACAGCCACTGCTGGTCCGCGTCGCGGCCGAGCCCGTAGATCTTCCCGTCCCGCAGCGAGAAGAGGTGCGGATAGTCGTTCCGGAAGGGGGCCTGGGACCGGAGCCGCTCCGCGGGCACGTTCGCCGGGATGTCGTACGAACGCCAGGGCACGGGCCGCCCGAGCGCCGGGAAGCGCTCCACCACCGGGGTGGGGGTGCCCGTACCGCGCTCGGACTGGCCGGACATGATGATCTGCCGGCCGTCCGGCCCGGTCACCACCGACGGGTACCAGCGACCCACCGCCATGTCGCGGTTGCGGAACCACTTCTCGGTCCACGGGTCGAACACGAAGGACAGCTTGGCGCCGCTGCCGCCCTTCCCGCCCACGTTGCCGCCGAACACCCCCACCATTCCGTTGGGGAGGTAGGAATGGCCGGCGCAGAAGAACGGCGCCGGGCGCGGGGCGTAGGCGCCGTCGGGCATCAGCACCACCGGTGGCGGCACGTTCGTGAAGGCCTTGGCCCCGGTTCCCCTGGCGGGGTCCCAGAGGTAGGCACGGCCCGCGTTGGTCCAGCCGACCGTGTTGGTGGGCCCGGTCTCCTTCGTGGGATCGGCCTCCACGCGCTCGAAGGAGAAGAGCAGCACCTTGCCGGTCGGCAGCTGGGCCACGTGGACGCCGAAGTCGGGGGAGGGGAAGAACTCGGTGAAGCGGCCGAACCGGGCCGCGTCGAACTTCGCGTTGCCCTTGAGCTGGGAGTCCCGCAGCGAGGCCAGGCTCGAGGTGCGCTTCGACTGCGGGTAGCCATGATTGCCCTTGGCGGCCTCGCGCAGCCGCGTGTGCGCGCGGGCGTGCTCCTCGCCGAGCACCCCGGCCTCGTCGCCGGTGTGGTGCACCGCGGCGAAGGCCTGGGCGGGTCCGGCCAAGGTGACGGCCAGGGCGCCGGCCAGGGCGCCGGCGAGCGCCGACGCCGACAGGGCGGCGAAGCGTGGTCGTGGTGCGCGGGGCATGGAACTCCTCACCGCGGGAGGGTGCTGGTGGCCTGAAGGGCCTCGCCGATATTAGGAAAAATCGGAAGGAGCGGCCGGTGCGACTCGGCGCTCCGGGCCGGCTGGGGCCATTCAGCGGAGGGGTTTGGATAGATTTATCGTTTCTGCGGTGACGGGCTACGGCCATCGAGGTGAGACCGCGTGCCCGTCGGCCGACCGGGGCGGCCGCGGACCGCTATCCATGGCGGTGTGATCAAGTCCCTCCGCATCGGAGTCACCGCAGCCGCCGTGACCGCGGCCCTCGTCGCGCTCACCCCCGCCGCCGGGGCCTCGTCCTCGGCGCCCACCGCCCCCACCGACCAGGTGACCATGGACGTCGCCTCCGTGAACGGCTCGGGCTGCCGTCCAGGCAGTGCCGCCGTCGCGGTGTCGCCGGACAACTCGGCCTTCACCGTCACCTACAGCGAGTACCTGGCCCAGACAGGCGGCGGTATCTCCGCCGTCGAGGGCCGCAAGAACTGCCTCCTCTCCCTCGACGTCCACGTCCCCCAGGGCTACACCTACGCCGTGGCCAAGGTGGACTACCGCGGCTTCGGCAGCCTCGCGCCGGGCGCGGTCGGCACCCAGAAGGCGAGCTACTACTTCCAGGGCATGAGCCAGACCGCGTACCGCACCCACAAGTTCACCGGCGAGCTCGTCGACAACTGGCAGGCGACGGACACCACGGGCATCGAGGCCCTGGTCTTCGCGCCCTGCGGCGAGCAGCGCAACTTCAACATCAACACCGAGCTGCGCGCGGAAGTGGGCACCTCGGACCCGGAGGACACCAGCTTCATGGCGCTCGACTCGACGGACGGCAGCATCAACAGCGTGTACCACTTCTCCTGGAAGCAGTGCCCGGTCCGGCACTGATCCGGGAGCACCCGCTCCCCGTTCGCGGGGGCCCGCCGCCGGTGGGCCCCCGCGGCATGTCCGGTGCAGGGTCCGGTACGAGGCCCTCTACGGGGCCGGGCGCCGGGTCCGGTACCGGACCCGGTACCGGGTCAGGCCGACGCGCGCCGCACCAGGGCCGTGGCGGTGATCACCGGATCGGGCGTGGTCCGCCCGTGCCGACCGCCGTCCGGGCCGCCGTTCAGGCTGCGCATCAGCAGCCGCGCCATCAGGCGGCCCATGCCCTCGATGTCCTGGCGTACGGTCGTCAGCGGCGGATCGGCGCTCTCCGCCACCGGTTCGGCGTCGTCGAAGCCGACCAGCGCCACGTCCCCGGGCACCGTGCGACCGCTCTCCCGCAGCACGCGCAGCGCGCCGGTCGCCATCAGGTCGTTGCCGGCGAAGACGGCGTCGATCCCGGCGTCCCGGTCCAGCAGCTCCGCCATCGCGCGGGCCCCGCCCGCCGGGGTGAAGTCCCCCTCGGCGAACAGTTCCGGGCCGGCCGCCGCCAGTGCGTCCCGGTACCCGCTCAGCCGGTCGGCCGCCGAGGTCTGGTCGAGCGGGCCGGCGATGTGCGCGATCCGCCTCCGCCCCTGCGCCAGCAGGTAGCGCACCGCCTCCCGGGCGCCCCCGCGATTGTCGGCGTCGACGTAGACCACGCCCTCGTCCTCGCCCTTCCCGGTCCCGGTGGTCCAGCCGGGCCGGCCCCCGTACACCGTGGGCATGCCGATGCGGCGGGTGATGGCGGGCAGCGGGTCGTCGGTGTGCAGGGAGAAGGCGAGGGCGCCGTCGACGTGGCCGCCCGCCAGGTACCGCTCGATCCGGTCGTAGTCGCCGCGGTGCTCCACCAGCAGCAGGACGAGCTGGGTGTCGTGCGCGGTCAACTCCTTGGCGATGCCGCGGACCTGGCGCGAGAAGAAGGGGTCCGAGAAGATCCGGACCTCCGGCTCCGCGATGATCACCGCGACGGCCCCGGTGCGCCGGGTGACGAGGGTGCGGGCCGCGGGGTTGGGGACGTACCCCAGCTCACGGATCGCCGTGCGCACCCGGTCCACCAGATGCGCGCGGACCCCGTCTCCGCCGTTGACCACGCGGGACGCGGTGGCCCGGGACACCCCGGCGTGCTCGGCGACGGCCTCCAGGGTGGGGCGGCTGCCGGGACGCGGCTCGGTCACGGATGTTCCTCCACGGTGTCCACGGATGGTGGCCTCGACGGTCAGCAGGGTAACCGGTGATCGCCCCCGGTCGCTGCCCCGTAGGCGGGTTACGGCCGGGTCGCCGCCCGCTCCAGCAGGTCCCGAAGTGCGCGCTGCTCCTCCGGGGCGAGGCCGGCCAGCGGGGAGTCGACCGCGAGGAGCGCGAGGAGACGTTCGCGCAGTGCGGTGCCCTCGGCGGTGAGGACGAGCTGCTTCGCGCGGCGGTCGGTGGGGTGCGGGTGACGCTCGATCAGGAGCTGCTTCTCCAGCTTGTCGACGACGAAAGTGGTGTTGGAGGGCTCGCAGCTCATGCGTTCGGCGAGCTCGCGCATGGTCATCGGCCCGCTCATCTCCCGCAGTGCGGTCGCCTGGGACGCGGTCAGGCCCAGGGTGGCGGCGCGCTCCCGTACGTGCTCCGCGATGCGCTGGGCCAGCCCGTTCACCAGGCCGCACAGCTGGCGCTCGGCGATGGCCTGCAGCTCCGGGGGAGTCGTCATCCCACCACCCTAGCAAGTCCGTGAAGCCGAAATAATTACAGCTTGAATGATTCGAACTTGATGTTTATGGTGGCGTCGTCGCCGCAGTACACCGCGGCGACCTGATGGCACTTCACAGGAGAGAACCCATGGCCGACTTGACGGCGACTCAGGACGTACGACTGCGCCGACCGGCGGGAATCCGCTCGATACGGCTGGGCGACACCAAGGTGTCGTACGTGCCGGACGGCGACGTCCGGCTCCGCCCGCTGCACCTGCTCCAGGACAGCACCGACGAGGTGTGGGCCGCGCACCCGGAGTACCTGGACCCCGAGGGCCACCTCGTGGGGAGCGTCGGCGGCCTGCTCGTGGAGCACGGCGGCCGGGCCCTGCTGATCGACGCGGGCTTCGGCCCGCAGGAGCACGCGGCCCCGGACGGCCCGCTCGCCACGATCCGGGGCGGCTCGCTCGTGCGCAGTCTGGCCGAACTCGGGCGCCGTCCCGAGGACATCGAAGCGGTGGCCTTCACCCACCTCCACGCCGATCACATCGGCTGGGCCTGCCACCCCGCACCCGGCGGCGACCACCCGGTGTTCGCCCACGCCGCGTACCTGATCTCCGAACTCGAATGGGAGGGGCGCGATCTCCTGGTGGCCCAGGGCATGGCCGAGCAGGTCGCGGCCCTGGCGCCGCGCGTGCGTACGCTCACGGACGGTCAGGAGATCTTCCCCGGCGTGCGTGCACGGATCACCCCCGGCCACACCGTCGGGCACGCCGAGTACGTGATCACCGGCGGCGGGCGCCGTCTGATCGCCTTCGGCGACGCCGTGCACTCGCCCCTCCAGATCGACCACCCGGCATGGTCCTCGGGCTTCGACCACGACGGCGCCCTCACCGCCGGTCACCGCCGGCGCCTCGTCGCCGAGCTGGCGGAGCCCGGCACCATCGGCTTCGGCGTCCACTTCGCCGACGTGGTGTTCGGGCAGGTCCGGCAGGACGGGTCCGGCCCGGCCTGGCACCCTCTGGACGGGTGAACCGGAGGTCGGGCGGCGCCGGGGTTCCGGGCCGGCGACGGCGTCTCGGGCGCGGGCTCCCGGCGCGGGCTCAGGGCCCGGGCTCAGGGCCCGGCTGACCACCAACCGGTAGCGGCCGGGCTCGACGGCGAAGCCCTCGCGGTTCGGCTCGACCGTGCCGATGTGGACACGGAAGGTGACGACGGACATGTTTTTCGGGGGAGCGCCTACCCGCAACCTCGCCCGCCACGCCCTCGCCCGGTCCGGCGGGTCAGAGTTCGGGAAGGAACGGGAGGTAGTCCGAGTGGGGGCCGGAGGGGATGACCGCGTAGCTGCTCTCTGGGAGCTCGTTCCATACGCCGTGCAGGTCACCGAGCGGCTCGGAGACCACGAGGCGGGTCTCGTCCGAGACCTCCCTGAGGTAGGGCAGCTCCGGATGGAGGTGACGGACGGTCTCGGCCCTGCTGCTGTAGTAGAGCGACCGGGACTTCCCCTGGCTGGAGTAGCGGAAGGCCCAGACGCGCTCGCCGTCACTCACCGCCACCGTCATCTGGAGCGGCTCGGGCACGCCGTGCTCCTTGCCGAGGCGCTCCACCAGCCCCGCCATCCTGGCCACGGCACCCGGGGCGTCCTGGTCGAGACCGAACGTGACCGCCAGGTAGAACATCACCTCGGAGTCCGTGGACCCCTCGATGCACGGGAAGAGCGCCGGATCGACGGCCATGCAGAGGTCACGCTGCAGCCGGTGGAAGTCCGCGATCGCGCCGTTGTGCATCCACAGCCAGCGGCCGTGGCGGAACGGGTGGCAGTTGGACTGCTGGATCGCCGAACCCGTCGAGGCGCGGACGTGCGCGAAGAACAGCGGCGAGCGGACGTGCGCGGCGAGTTCCTGCAGGTTGCGGCTGTTCCAGGCGGGGCCGACGTCCCGGAAGACGGCCGGTGTGCCATCGCCGTCGGCGCTGTACCAGCCGATGCCGAAACCGTCGCCGTTCGTCGGTTCCGCGCCCATCCGGGAGCGGAGGCTCTGGTTGATCAGCGAGTGCTCCGGGCGGTAGAGCACGGTGTCGAGGAGCATGGGCGAACCCGAGTAGGCGAGCCACCGGCACATGCGCACCATCCCCTTCGCGACCTGCTTCGAGCCTAACCCCACCGATGTCACGGTTCCCGCGGGACAGGCCGGCCGGGCAGGGGCGGGTCAGGAGAAGAGCCAGCGCGTCTGGCTGTACCCGCCCTTGCCGAAACCG
Organism: Streptomyces sp. BF23-19; assembly: GCF_041106355.1. Classification (NCBI taxonomy): domain Bacteria; kingdom Bacillati; phylum Actinomycetota; class Actinomycetes; order Kitasatosporales; family Streptomycetaceae; genus Streptomyces; species Streptomyces sp. BF23-19. The sequence continues at coordinate 66,118 of NZ_JBGBPT010000010.1, forward strand.
AAGGCCGTGCTCGGGCGCACCGCGAAGACCACCGCCTCGCCCGCGTCGGGATTGACGAACACCCCGTCGCCGATGTCGAAGTGCCACTCGGCGCCGTATTTCGCCTCCCAGGCGGCGGCGAGCCGGCGCAGCCGTTCGGGATCCGTGACCCGGGCCGCCACACCCTCGACGACCAGGTCGAATCCCTCGTGGAGGGTGTTGGTACCGGTGGTCAGGACGACGTGCGCGTTGCCGCGGAGGTTCTTGGCCTTGCGTTCCTCGGGCCCGGTGCAGAAGTGCAGGGCGCCGTCCGCCCAGACGCCGATCAGCGGGGTGACGTGGGGCCGCGCGTCGGGGCGTACGGTCGTCAGCCAGTACAGCTCCGCCGCGGCCAGTCGGGTGACGGCCTCCCGCCAGGGCACGGCCTTCGCCCGCTCGTCGCTGTAGCGCGCGTCCAGCTCGGCGCGGGGTTCCTCGTCGGCCATGGGTCGTCCTCCTGCTGCGGCTTCGGCTGCGGCCTCCTGCGGCGGTCGGTCACCAGCCTGTCCCGCGCGGCCCCGGCCGTCCACCGGGGCCGCGCCCGCGTCGTCCCCGCGGAGTCCCACGGGGACGACACCGCCGTCCGTCAGTGACCGAAGTCGAACCAGTTGACGTTCACGAAGTCGGCCGGCTGGCCGCTGGCGAAGGTCAGGTAGACGTCGTGGGTGCCCGTGACCGCCGTGATGTTCGCCGGCACCGTACGCCAGCTCTGCCAGCCGCCGGTGGAGGCGACCGAGAAGCTGCCGACCGGAGCCGAGGCCGGGTTGTCGAGCCGGACCTCGACCAGGCCGCTGACCCCGCCGGCCGCACCGCCGGCCACCCGTCCGTAGAACTGCCGGGCCGGGTCGGAACCGAAGTCGACGCCCCGGAAGAGCGCCCAGTCACCGTTGCCGATCGCCGCGAGGTTCTGACCGCCGCCGCTGTCGGTGGTGCTCTCCGTGGACAGGCCCGACTGGCCGTCGTAGGACTCGGCCTGGATCGCCGTGTACGCGTCGCGCTGACCGGGCGGGGTGGTCGGCGGGGTGGTGGGCGGGGTGGTGGGCGGTGTGGTGCCGCCGGTCGACCGGAGGACGGACACGTAGTCGACGACCATCGCGTGCCCGGGCTGGGTGCCGGCGTCCGGGCCGCCGCCGAAGGCGTCCGGGAAGCCGCCGCCCATGGCCACGTTCAGGATGATGAAGTAGCCGTGGTTCGTGGCGTTGGTCCAGGTCGTCGCGTCGACCTGATCGGCCCGCACCGTATGGAAGTTGAACTCGTCGACGTAGAAGCGCATCTCCTCGACCGCGGTCGAGCGGTCCCACTCGACGGCGTACGTGTGGAAGCCGGCCTGGCAGGTGGCGCCGGGGCAGACGCGCCGGCCACCGATTCCGGAGGTCTCGTTGCAGGGGCCGCCCGGGCTCGTGCCGCAATGCAGGGTGGCCCAGACGTTGTTGAGGCCCTGGACGTTCTCCAGGATGTCGATCTCGCCGATGCCCGGCCAGTTCCACCAGTTGCCGCGATAAGGCGCGCCGAGCATCCAGAAAGCCGGCCAGTAGCCCTTGGCGGCCGGGCCCGTCACGTTCGGCATCTGGATGCGGGCCTCCGACCGGAGCTTGCCGCCCGCCGGGGGCTCGAAGTCGGCCCGCCGGGTCTCGATACGGCCGGACGTCCAGTTGCCGGCGGCGTCCCGACGCGGGGTGATGCGCAGGTTGCCCGTGCCGTCGAGGGAGACGTTGGAGGGGTCGGCGGTCATCGTCTCGATTTCGCCGGTACCGAAGTTGGCCGGTCCACCGGGGTAGGAGGTGCCGGTGGTGTACTGCCAGTCGGCGGTGTTCACCCCGGATCCCGCGGCTCCGTCGAACTCGTCCAGGAACACCCGGGACCAGCCGGTCGGTGTGGGGGGAGCCGCGGCGCTCGCGGGCAGGATCACGGCCGCGGCGGCGGCCGCGACCACGGTGATCGTGCTGAGCGCGGCCAGAACGGCCCGCCGGACCGTCGGCCGCTTCCTGCCGGATATCTCGTGCATGGGTGCCCTCTCTGAAGCGCGCCGAGGCGCGGTGCGGGGGGAAGGGTCAGCGGATCGGCGCCTTGAGAGCGCTCTCAGAACGGCGCCGCTGGACACTGTCCTCCGCGCCCTCACGGGCAGTCAAGAGATTGAACCGGCAAAGCGCTTGCAGGCAGGGGGAGTTCAAGCAGTGAACGCTACGGGATGTCTCGTCGATCAGGGGCCCGTACCGCCGCCGCCGACGGGCGGCCGACGGCGGCGGCGGGGCGCTCACCCGTACGGACCAACTCGCCGTACGTCATACCGGCGGACCGAGTACCTCCTCGGCGCCGGGCAGGTCATGGACGGAGGACGCCGTCCCGGTCAACGGCAGCAGACCGGACAACGGGCACGGCACGGGCATCTCGTGGTCGACCTCCCACTGCCCGACCCTGTTCCCGCCCGCGTGGTCCATGGTGCAGACGGCGTACAGGTTCCCGGCGCAGCCCCGGCACAGCAGCGGCCGGTGGCCGGTCACCACGGCCGGTCCGGAGTGCCGCGCGGGACCCGCTCTTGTAGCGTCGGTCGCGACAGGATTCCCGGTGTTCCCACCGGAGTCCGCCGGCCGGTTCGCTCATGCGGAACACGTCCCGTCAGCGCTCCGAGCCACCCGTGTGCCGCCCGCGCCGGAGCCGAGCCGGTCCGCCCCTCGCGAAGCGACCGGGCGCACGCGCAGCCCCCGTGAGAGAGGCCGTGCCGATGTCGAAGGATGTCCCGATAGCGAGCCTGCTGCGTGTGGAGCGGGGCGTCGCCGCCCCTGAGGAACTGGCCGCGATCGCGGTCGTCGTCGCGTGTTACGCCGGGCGGACCTCCGGCGGCGGCGACGAGGCCGGCGCCGCCGGGCCCGGCCGCCGGCGTACCGCCGTACCGGCCGCCGGCTGCTGGGCAGGTTGCTGGGCCTGCCGCTGAACCCCTTCCGCCGGCCGCACGCCCGGCCGGCGGAATCGGGGGAGAGGTTCTCACGCCCGGCGCAGCACCGTCGAGAGGACCTCGCGCAGCGTCGCCGCGGCATCGGCCACGGCTTCGTCCGAGCGCCAGGCCACGAACCCGTCCGGCCGTACGAGCACGGCGCCCTGGGGGCTCATCGCGTGGACCTCGGTCCAGTCGGAGCGCCCTTCCTGGACCAGGTCGGCATCCGGCCCGGAGCCGATGGTGTAGGCGTCCAACCGCAGCGGCAGTTGCTCGGCCACTCGCTGTGCGGCCGCCTGCCACGGCGTCCCCGTACCGCTGAGCAGCACGAAGGAGCGCTCGTAGAGGTCCAGGGTGGAGATCCGTTCACCCGCCCGGGTCACCCACATGTGCGGGGCCCGGGTCCCGGTGTCGCCGACCAGGCGCAGGTTCTCCGGGATGACGGGCCGTCCGGGCTCGCCGCCGATGAGCGCGCCCTGCGGGTAGCAGTAGCCCATGGCGGTGGTCAGGACCCCGCTGCCCGGCCCGCCGCCCATGGTGGGCGGCGGCGCGTACCCCGGGTGGCTGTGTTCGGCCGACCGGGCCGACGCCCGCTCACTGGTGGCCCTGGCCACGGGCAGCCGCTCGGCCTCGTAGGTGTCGAGCAGCTCGATGCCGGCCGAGCCGTCCAGTACCGCGGCGATCTTCCACGCCAGGTTGTGCGCGTCCTGGATGCCCGTGTTCGAGCCGAACGCCCCGGTGGGGGACATCTCGTGGGCCGCGTCCCCGGCCAGGAACACCCGACCGGACGAATACCGCTGCGCCACCCGTTCGGCCGCGTGCCACGGTGCCTTGCCGCCGATCTGCACGTCCAGGTCGGGTACGCCGATCGCGTCGCGGATCTGATCCACGCAGCGCTCGTCGGTGAAGTCCTCGAGGGTCTCGCCCTGCTCCGGGTGCCACGGGGCGTGGAAGACCCACTGCGTCTTGTTGTCCACCGGCAGCAGTGCTCCGTCGGCCCCCGGGCGGATCAGGTAGCAGACGATGAAGCGCAGGTCGCCCAGCACCTCGACGAGCTTCTCCGAGCGGAAGGTGACGCTCACGTTGTGGAACAGCTCGCCGTTACCCGTCTGGGGGATCCGCAGCTGTTCCCTGACGGGACTGCGCGGTCCGTCCGCGGCGATCAGGAAGTCGGCGCGCACGGTGATGTGCTCGCCCGTCTCCCGGTCCTTCACCACGGCGCTCACCCCCGTGGCGTCCTGGTCGAAGCTCATCAGCTCGGTGGAGAACCGTACGTCCGCGCCCAGCTCACGGCTCTGCTCGGCCAGCACCGGCTCGATGTTGTTCTGGCTGCACAGGCACCAGCCGGTCGGACTGAACCGGGCCAGCGCCCCGGCCGGATCGATCGACTTGACCAGCCAGTTGTGGTCGCCGTCGGTCAGCGACCGGGCCTGCAGAATGCCCTGATTTCCCTCCAGTACGGACGCCGCCCGGCGGATCGCGCGCTCCGCCCCTGCCGTGCGGAACAGCTCCATCGTCCGGGCGTTGATGCCACGGCCCCGCGGGTGCGCGGAGGTGCCGGAGTGCTTCTCGACCAGCAGGTGCCTCACTCCGTGGCGGCTCAGGAAAAGCGAGGTGGACAGGCCCACGAGGGAGCCGCCCACGACGAGAACCGGTACGCGAACATCGGCGTTGTCTTCCATCAGCTGCGGGCTCCTGTTTTCTGTGTGGGGGAGTGGAGTCTTTATGCCCCCGATCCGCGATGAGGCCCAGTTGATTCGCCGGTTGTCACCCGCTTGATCCGGACATGTAGCGGTACGTCCCCACCCGGATGACGATGAGCGACAGCGGCTCCCCCTGAGACGCGCCGGCCTGCCGTTCCCCACCGAGGCGGCCGCCGGCCCGGGCGGACGCCACCGGTGACGGACGAGGGGTCCGTACGCGATGGATCTCCACCCCCTCATGAAGGAGTGAGTAGATGACAACCACCCTGTCCGAACGGGTGTCGCAGTCAGCCTTCGACGGCTCCATGCTCCGGGTCGTCCTGCTGATGGATCTCCACGAGGGGACCCAGCAGCAGTTCTTCGAGGCGTACGAACAGCTCCGCCACGACATCGCGTCGGTTCCGGGCCACATCAGCGACCAGCTGTGCCAGTCCTTCGAGAATCCCTCCCAATGGCTCATCACCAGTGAGTGGGAGAGTGCCCCGCAGTACCTCGCATGGGTCAACAGCGAGCACCACGCCGAACAGGTGAAGCCGCTCGGCGCGTGCGCCCGCGCGATGCGCCCGCTCAAGTTCACCGTCCTGCGCGAGACCGGGCGCGGCTACGGCCAGGCGGACCGCCCGGCGACGGCGCGCCTGCAGAAGACCCCCCGGCTGGGCGCCGGCATCGTGCGCCACGCCCTCACCTTCACGGTCAAGCCGGGCAGCGAGAAGGAGGTCGCCTCCATCCTCTCCAGCTACGCCTCGCCGGAGGCCCGGGTCGACGACCACACCCGGCTCTGCCGGACCTCGCTGTTCATGTACGGCAACCGCGTCGTGCGCACGGTGGAGGTCCAGGGCGACCTGATGGCGGCTCTGCGCCACGTCTCCGAGCAGCCCGGGGTCCGGGCGGCGGAAGAGGCACTCAACCCGCACCTGGAGAAGGACCGGAACCTGAACGATCCGGAGTCCGCCCGCATGTTCTTCATGCGCGCCGCGCTCCCGGCGGTCCACCACATCGCCGCACCCGAGCCCGAGTCCGCCGAGGTGCAGCGGCACGCGCTCTTCTACCCGGCCAAGCCCGGCTGCGGCGCAGCGCTCGCCAAGTTCCTGGCCCGGCAGGACGAGGCGGCCGCACGGAACCCGGGCAGCCCCGTTCGGAGCAGCAGCATCTTCCAGCGTGACGACATCGTCGTCCGGCTCATCGACGTCCGCGGTCCGTTCGACGCCGAGCCCGACACCACCTTCGGCGTTTCGGGACCGCGCAAGGCGGCGGTGCTCGACCGGCTGACGGCCCGGGCCGGCAGGCGGGTTCGCGCCACGGGCCACACCATGAACCTGATCACGGACCGCCGGGCACCCGCGGACTCCTGATCCCCCGGTCCGTCCGGCTCGTCAGGCCTGTCCGGCCTGTCCGGCCCGTCCGGTCCGCCCAGCGGCCCGTTCCACCCGGTCGCCCCACCCCCCCCGATACCCACCCATCCGCACCCAGGCTCTCCCCACACGCAGGAGGAACCCGCCATGACCCAACAGCGCCCACGCATCGTGGACCTCAGCGAGACGCCCCCCAACCGCCGGCGCGGCGGAGACCTGAGGGCGGTGCTCACCCCGACCTCCGTGGGTTCCACGAGCGGCTTCATGGGCCTGGCGATCATGGCCCCCGGTGAGTCGATCGCCGAGCACTACCACCCGTACTCCGAGGAGTTCGTGTACGTGGTCAGCGGCCGCCTCGAGGTCGACCTCGACGGCGAGGCCCACCCGCTGCGCACCGACCAGGGGCTCCTGGTTCCGCTCAACATGCGCCACCGCTTCCGCAACGTCGGGGACACCGAGGCCCGCATGGTCTTCCACCTCGGCCCGCTGGCCCCGCGCCCCGAGCTCGGCCACGTGGACACCGAGCAGGCCCCGCACCCGGAGGGCACCGCGTGGGAGCAGCCCCCGGACCGTACGGGAGCGGTCTCGTGACCCGCCGGCGGGTGGCCGTCACCGGAGTCGGTGTCGTCGCGCCCGGCGGGATCGGCGTCCGCGACTTCTGGGAGCTGCTCTCCAACGGCCGTACGGCGACCCGCGGGATCAGCCTCTTCGACCCGGCCGGGTTCCGCTCCCGGATAGCCGCCGAGGTCGACTTCGACCCCGCCGCGCACGGCCTCGAACCGGGCGAGGCGGACCGGGCGGACCGCTACATCCAGTTCGCCCTGGTCGCCGCCCGGGAGGCGGTGAAGGACGCCGGACTCGACCTCACCACGGACGAGGCCTGGCGGACCGGGGTCTCCCTCGGCACCGCCGTCGGCGGCACCACCCGGCTGGAGCACGACTACGTGGCCGTCAGCCAGTCCGGCTCCTGGTGGGACGTGGACCACAAGCGGGCCGGCCCGTTCCTGCACCGGGCCTTCACCCCCGCCACCCTCGCCTCCGCCGTGGCGGAGCAGACGGGGGCGCGAGGCCCGGTCCAGACGGTCTCCACCGGCTGCACCTCGGGGCTCGACGCCATCGGCTACGCCGTGCACTCCATCGCGGAGGGCCGGATGGACGTCTGCATCGCGGGCGCCTCCGACTCACCCATATCGCCCATCACGGTGGCCTGTTTCGACGCCATCAAGGCGACCTCGCCGAACAACGACGACCCGGCCCACGCCTCCCGGCCGTTCGACGCCGACCGGGACGGGTTCGTCCTCGGCGAGGGCGGTGCCGTCCTCGTACTCGAAGAGCTGGAACACGCCCGCGCCCGCGGTGCGACCGTCTACTGCGAGATCGGCGGCTACGCCACCTTCGGCAACGCCCACCACATGACCGGGCTGACCGCCGACGGCCTGGAGATGGCCCGGGCCATCGAAACCGCCCTCGCCCAGGCCGGCGTCGCCGCCGACGAGATCGACTACGTCAACGCGCACGGCTCCGGCACCAAGCAGAACGACCGCCACGAGACCGCGGCGGTCAAGCGGGTCCTGGGCGACCACGCCTACAAGACGCCGATGACCTCCATCAAATCCATGGTGGGGCACTCCCTCGGCGCGATCGGCGCCATCGAACTCGCGGCATGCGTACTCGCCATGACCCACCAGGTGGTACCGCCGACCGCGAACTACGAGACGCCCGACCCCGAGTGCGACCTGGACTACGTGCCCAAGGTCGCCCGCGGCCGGAAGTTGCGCAGCGTGCTCTCGGTGGGCAGCGGCTTCGGCGGATTCCAGTCCGCCGTGGTCATGACCCAGCCGAAGGAGGAGGTCTCGTGACCAGCCGTACGGTCATCACGGGCATCGGAGTCGTCGCGCCCAACGGCGTGGGCGCCGACGCCTTCTGGAAGGCGACCCAGTCCGGCCTCAGCGTGCTGGACCGGGTCACCAGGGCGGGCTGCGAGCACCTGCCGCTGCGCGTCGCGGGCGAGGTCCGGGGCTTCGACCCCGGCGCCCTGGTCGAGGACCGTTTCCTCGTCCAGACCGACCGTTTCACCCACCACGCGCTCGCCGCGGCGGACCTCGCCCTGGAGGACGCCCGGCTCGGCCGGGCCGACTACGAGGGCGACCCCTTCTCCGTGGGCGTCGTCACCGCCGCAGGATCCGGCGGCGGCGAGTTCGGCCAGCGAGAACTGCAGCACCTGTGGGAACAGGGGCCGCGCTTCGTGGGCCCGTACCAGTCGATCGCCTGGTTCTACGCGGCGAGCACCGGCCAGATCTCGATCCGGCGCGGGCTGAAGGGCCCTTGCGGGGTCGTGGCCAGCGACGAGGCGGGCGGCCTGGACGCCTTCGCGCACGCCGTCCGCGGGATCCGCCAGGGCAGCCGGGCCATGCTGGTCGGGGCGACGGAGGCACCGCTGGCGCCGTACTCCATCGTCTGCCAGCTGGAGTACGAGGGGCTGAGCACCCAGGACGATCCCGAGCGCGCCTACCGGCCGTTCACCGACAAGGCCTGCGGGTTCGTCCCCGCCGAGGGCGGCGCGATGTTCGTCGTCGAGGACGAGACGCAGGCCCGGCGCCGCGGCGCCACCGTACGGGCCGTCGTGGCCGGTCACGGTGCGACCTTCAGCGGCACCCGGCGACGGGACACGTCCGGCGAGGGACTGGCCCACGCCATCCGCGGCGCCCTCCGGGAAGCCGGCTGCGCGCCCGAGGAGATCGACGTGGTCTTCGCCGACGCCATCGGGACCCCGGAGGCCGACGCGGCCGAGGCGGCCGCCATCGCCGACGCCCTCGGCGCGTACGGGCGGAAGGTGCCGGTCACGGCGCCCAAGTCCGGTACCGGCAGGGCGTACTGCGCGGCTCCCGCCCTCGACACCGCGGCCGCGGTGCTGGCCCTGGAGCACGGCATCGTCCCGCCGACCCCGAACGTCTACGACGTGTGCCACGACCTCGACGTGGTGACGGGCAGCGCCCGCACCGCGGAGCTGCGCACCGCACTGGTGCTCAGCCGCGGCCGGATGGGGTCGAACTCCGCGCTCGTCGTCCGCAAGGGCTCGTAGGAAGAAGGGAGAACAAGATGTCCGGCCGGCTGACCCTGGAGGAACTGGCGGCCCTCATGAAGAAGGCCGGTATCACCGTCGATCCCACCGAGCCGGCGAGCCGTCCGCACTCCGCCTTCGACGAGTACGGCCTCGATTCGCCGGGCCTGCTCGGGATCGTCGGCGAACCGGAGAACCGGCGGGGGCGGGCCCTGCCCACCCACGCCGACCGCTGCAAGACCCCCGGGGAATTCCTCGACCTCGTCAACCACAGTCTGATGACCGGAGCCTGACATGGCAGGACACACCGAGAACGAGATCACCGTCAACGCGCCCGTGGACGTCGTCTGGGAGATGACCAACGATCTCCCCAGCTGGCCCCACCTGTTCAGCGAGTACGCCTCCCTCGAGATCCTCGAGGAGCGGGGCGACACCACCCGCTTCCGCCTGACCATGCACCCCGACGAGAACGGCAAGGTGTGGAGTTGGGTCTCGGAGCGGACCGTCGACCGCAAGGGCCTCACGGTCCGCGCCCGGCGGGTGGAGACCGGCCCGTTCGCGCACATGGACATCCACTGGCAGTACTTCAAGGTGCCCGGCGGCACCCGGATGAAGTGGACCCAGGACTTCGCGATGAAGCCGGACGCCCCCGTCGACGACGCGTGGATGACGGACAACATCAACCGCAACTCCCCGATCCAGATGGCCCTCATCCGGGACAAGATCGAGAAGCGTCAGCGTGAGGGCCGAGCCCCCGCCGTCAGCCGAGTCTGAGACGAAAGGCACGCACGGATGAACCAGCCGCACCGCGCTCTCATCGTCGCCCGGATGGCGCCGGGATCGGCGCCGGACATCGCCGAGCTCTTCGCGGGCTCGGACGCGGGTGAACTCCCGCACCTGGTAGGGGTCACGCGCCGCAGCCTGTTCCAGTTCGGCGACGTCTACCTGCACCTGATCGAGTCGGACCGGCCGCCCGGCCCGGCCATCGCGAAGGTCACCGAGCACCCGGAGTTCCGGGACCTCAGCGACCGGCTGACCGCCTACATCAGCCCGCACAACCCGGACACCTGGCGCAGTCCGAAGGACGCCATGGCCCACGAGTTCTACCGCTGGGAGAACCCGGGCGCCAAGTGACCCGGGCCCGGACGGGACCCGCACACCGAAGTGTGCGGGTCCCGCCGCGCGTGGCCCCGAGGAGTGCCCGGCGCCGCGTCGACCCGCGTCGACCCGCTCGGGTCGCGGCGGGCCGATCGCAGCAGAGAGCAGGAGAAGACGGCATGAACCCGACCGACATCGACCACTTCCCGGCGGATCCGGCCCGTCCGCACGACGGCGAGCCCGCGCGTACCTCCCTGCAGGTGCTCGTCCTGTCCGGTTCCTCCCGCACCGGATCGGTCAACGCCCGCCTCGGCTCCCTCGTCGCCTCGCTGGTGTCCCGGGCCGGTGCCACCGTACGGGCCGCCACGCTCGCCGACTTCCCGATGCCCCCGTACGACGGCGACGCGGAGGCCGACGAGGGACTGCCCGAAGGGGCCCTGGCCATGTGCGCGCGGATCGAGGCCGCGCAGGCGTTGATCATCGCCTCGCCCGAGTACAACGCCTCCGTGCCCGGCGTGCTCAAGAACGCCATCGACTGGGTCTCGCGCTACCGCCCGCAGCCCTTCAAGGACAAGCAGACCCTGCTGGTGTCGGCCTCGCCCTCGATGGTCGGCGGCAACCGCGGGCTCTGGGCCCTGCGCGTACCGCTCGAACACCTCGGCGCGCGCGTCTACCCGGACATGTTCAGCCTCGCCGGCGCGCACCAGGCGTTCACCGAGGACGGAGCCCTCACTGACCCGGGCCTCGGCGAGCGCCTGACCAGTACGATCGGCTCCTTCCTCGACCTCGTCGAGGCCGACACCCGTTACCTGTGCCTGCAGCGCCGCTGGTACGAGTTCCTGGGCGACCGCACCAACGCTCCCGTGACCTCACGCGCCCAGGACTGATCATCATCGGCCACAGGGGGTGAGCTATGTTGGAGCGCGAGTGACATGAGTTAGGGAGGCCCTCGAGTGTCATCGGGGCAGCAGGCACGCGCACAAGCGGCTGCGATCACACCAGGAGGTCAGTCGTCCGAAGAGGTTCGTCCTCCGGCCGACCGGCTCCTCGCGCTCTTCGACGGACGCCGCCTGTCACCGGGCCAGCGCCGCATCGCCCAATACCTGATCGACCACCTCACCGAGGCGGCGTTCCTCTCGATCACCGAACTGGCCGAGCGGGTGGGCGTGAGCCAGCCTTCCGTGACCCGCTTCGCCGCCTCCCTCGGCTTCAGCGGCTACCCCGCCCTGCGCGACGTGCTGCAGCCGATCGCGCTCAGCGCCATCGCCGGCGCCCCGGACACCCGCGCGCAGATCCGCCGCAACGAGCTGCAGGAAGCCGTCGACGCCGAGATCGACAACCTGGAGAACGTGCGCAGGCTGCTCGCCGACACCGACCAGGTGCTGGACATCGGCCGCGAGCTGGCCGCCTCGGTGCCGCTGACCGTCCTGGGCCTGCGCATCTCGGTCTCGCTCGCGGAGTACTTCGCGTACGCGGCCCGGCGCATCCACCCCGACGTACGCCTGGTGACCCGCGGCGGCAGCGTCGCCTTCGACGCGTTGCTGCAGTCCAGGGCGGCCGGCGGGACCTGGGTGCTGGCCTTCGCCATGCCGCGGCACGCCAAGGAGACCCTGGCCGCCATCCGGGCCGCCCGCAGTACGGGGCTGCGTGTGGTCCTGATCACGGACCCCACGCTGGGGCCGCTGGTGGACGAGGCGGACGTGGCCCTGACCGCGGGGACCGGATCCCGACTGGTTTTCGACTCGTACGCGGCGCCCGGCATGCTGTCCGCGGCCCTGTTGCAGGCGATGGCCGACGCGGACCCGGAGCGGACCCAGGCGCGGCTGGAGAGCTACGAGCACGTGGCCGACCAGCACGGCTTCTTCCTGTAGCCCCCCCCGCGGCCTGGTTCACCAGGCGATATTCAGCCCTCGAAGTGCATGAAATTTTTCATACTCTTGCTTACTCGACGGTATATATGTTTACTGACGACGGCGCTCCGGATCCACCAGATGCCAAGGAGGACCCCCATGTCCTCCCGAACGTACTCGCGGTACGACGAACCTCCTCAGGTCGCGACCGCGCGTCGGGTCCAGGCTTTCGGATCCCCGCAGAGCGCCCATGGCGGCCTCGGTCAACCCCTGGGCCGAGGCCGCCCCCCAAGAACGTCTCGATCAGAGTTCGACACCACTCGGAAGTGACGAGAATGCCTCAGACGGCCACGTTTACCCTCAGCCCTGACTGGCCCATGCAGGTCAAGGCACCCGGGACGCACGACTGGGAGCGCACGGCCACGCGTTGGCTGCGGGATCTGCTCCCGGCCCGCTACGGCGGCTACCTGACCCTCACCCGCCACCACGCGCTCCTGGCGCGGCACGTCCAGCTCCAGCTGCAGCACGAGATGCGCGCGGTGCGGGCGGCCCTGCAGACCAGCCGCGCCGAGCTGCCGACCATGGGCATCGCCGAGTCGGTCATCGAGAACTCGATCAGGATGTACGCCGTCGAGCTGGAGCAGCTGGGCCGGCTCGCCCGCGGCGCACGCCTGGTGTCCGACGCGCTCCTCGTCGGCACCCCCGCGCAGCGCAGGCGCTGACCTCTTTCAGGGCCTCTGCGTCGGCTGCCAGGAGCGGAGCCGGGCGGCCACGTCGAAGACGGTGGCGCGCAGCATGCGGATGTCGGTGATGAGGTCGCGCCACTGCTCGTAGGTGGCGTCCACGGCCTTGCCGGAGGCCTCGATGTACGCGACCGCGACCCCGTAGGCGAAGTACTCGTTGGAGTCGGGGAGCGGTCGGAGCAGCACGATCGCGTCGAGCAGGGCGGCGGCACGCCAGTAGGCGTCGGGGTCGTCCACTTCCAGGCTCGGCGTGTTCACCCGATGGCGGGCCACGGCGGCGACCAGGGCGGAGTGATCGGCCACCGCCACGTCCTTGAACAGCGCCTCCTGCCGCTCCAGCAGCCAGCGGTGATCGATGTGCAGTTCCACGCCTTCGAGTATCCCCGCCCGGGGCCCGGCCGTGGGGCTTTTCCGGTCGGGCGGGGACACGTGCGGGACTACGGCTTGGGCAGGGTGCAGCCGGGGCGGTTCAGGTCGATCTTGTTGCCGGGGGCTATGCAGGGGACCACGATGTACGTCTGCTGCGCGTAGTTGATGCCCTGGCGGACCGTCACGTTGCCGTTCTGGTCGACCTCGCACGGGTTGTTCTCCGTGCAGCGGGCGCCGTCCTCGTTGCCCGTGTTGTTGACGGCGACGACCTTGCCGGTCGCCGTGTCGATGACCGGTGACCCGGAGGTGCCGCCGATCGTGTTGCAGGCGGAGGTGTAGCGGACCGAGTCCTTCCAGGTCCAGTCACCCTCCTTGAGGCGGTAGGCGAAGCCGTCCACGTTGCAGCTGTAGATCCGCTTCCAGTAGCCGGAGACCACCTTGATGGCCGAGCCCTGGGTCGGGCGGGCTCCGTCGAGGGTCAGCGCGGTGATGCCGTACTGGCTCTGGATCTGGGCGTAGGTCCGGGTCAGCTGGTAGATCGAGATGTCGGTGTCGGTCATGGTCGCGTACGCGACCTTGCTCGCGCGGAGCGTACCGACCTTCGATCCCGCCGAGTTGAGCAGCGAGAACGAGCGGCTGGACGGGCGGTCCTTGACGACCTCGCCGGCCGCCGGGAAGCCCGACTCCAGGCAGTGTCCGTTCGACAGGACCAGCGCGAGGTCGTTCGGCCCGGAGCCGGGCGCGCGGACGACGGACCCGGAACAGTTGCTGAGGGCCACGGTGCCCGCGAAGTCGACCGCCGCGGCCGTGGCCGCGGGGGCGGTGGGTGGCGTGGCCGTGGGTGCGGTGGGCGCGGCCACGGCGGGGCCGGCCGCCGCTCCCAGCAGGAGCAGGGAGAGCAAGGCGCCGGTGAGAGGCTTGTTCATGTGGGGGTTCCCCTCTGAGGACAATGCGACCGAAGATCCTCCGGTTGTCATGCGCATTGTTGGGATGCCGGCTTCAACTCGCAAGACCGCATGGCCAGTTGACGACGGTGCCGCAAGAGAGGTCCCGGACCGCACCGAAGGCGTCGATAACGGACCGTGCACAGGTGTTCCGCACCGGTGGCTCCGCCTCCTACGGTCGGGGCAGCACAGTTCCGGACCAGGAGGCAACGTGAAGCGCGAGATCGACATCGACCAGCTGGTGACGGCGATGAAGGCGGTCGACGAGGCGGGGCGGCTCTTCGAGGAGGCCCGCGCCGTGTACGAGGCGCGCGGCCTCAAGAGGATCAGCGACGACTTCAAAGTGGCGGGTGGCTCGGTCCAGACCCTGCAGGGCGCCGAGGAGATGGCCCTCGGGGCCCGCAAGTACCTCGCCGAACTCGCGCTGATCGCCGGCTACGCCGCCGCCGGCCTCGAGGAGCGCGCGGGAGAGAGACCGGAGAGCGCCCGCGCCGGCTTCGCGGGCCTGAGCGGCGGCGGCGCCCGCATGGGCCGCCCGCTGCTCGACCCGACCCTGGAGGGACTGAGGCTGCTGCTGGCCGTCGACTTCTTCGAGCCGGCCTTCAAGGCCGGGATCGAGGAAGTCCTGCAGGCCGAGAAGGCCACCTACCCCGACCCCTCCACGCTCCGCATCCCCAAGCGCGCCGACCGCGCCGCCACGGTCGGCCGCACCCCCTGACACCCCCTGGGGTGCCGGGCCGGGCCGACGGGGCGAGGCTGGAGGCATGCACCATGCACCCGTCGTCGTCCACCGCATCCACCCGTCGGGTGGCCGCCAGGTGACCCTGCGGACCTCGAACGGAGAGGAGTCCCTGGGCCTGGCCCGCTCCGACGACGACGTCATCGAGTTCCTGCGCCGAGCCGGCATGCCCGACCCCGACGACGTGGTCCTCGGCGGCGCCGACCTGCTGGACTGGCAGGGGGACACCCCCCACGTGTACGAGGCCGACCCGCCGACCGACGACCTTCCCTAGGTAGGGGGCGTCCCGCCGATCAGGCCGGCCTCGCGGTGCCTGGTCCGGTCAGCCGTGGTGCACGGCCTCCAGGACGGCCAGATCCGCCTCGGACAGACGCAGCGCTCCGGCGGCCACGTTCGCGTCCAGGTGGTCGGGGTCGCCCGTGCCGGGAATGGCCAGAACATGCGGTCCCCGCCCGAGCGTCCAGGCCAGCCGTACCTGCGCCGGACTCGCGCCGTGCGCCCGGGCGACGGCGCGCACCTCCTCGTGCTCGGCGCCGCTCGCGCCCGCCTGCCGTCCGGTGCCGGCGATGGAGTAGAAGGGGACGAACGCGATGCCCTGTTCGCCGCAGGCGCGCACGAACCCGTCATGCTCGGGCCGCACCCCGATCCCGTACATGTTCTGCACGCAGACCACCGGCGCGATGGCACGGGCCTCGGCGAGGTGCTCGGGGGTGACGTTGGAGATGCCGAGATGGCGGATGAGGCCCGCGTCGCGGAGCTCGGCCAGCGCGCCGAAACGCTCCGCGATGGAGTCGGTCCCGACGATCCGCAGGTTCACCACGTCGAGGTGGTCGCGGCCGAGCTGGCGCAGGTTCTCCTCGACCTGGCCGCGCAGCAGCTCCGGGGTGGCGTGTTCGAGCCAGGTCCCGGACGGGCCCCGGCCCGGTCCGACCTTGGTGGTGATCACCAGGTCCTCCGGATAGGGGGCCAGCGCCGCGTTGATCAGCTCGTTGGCGGAGCGCAGCGGCGAGAAGTAGAACGCGGCGGTGTCGATGTGGTTCACGCCGAGCTCGACCGCCCGACGCAGCACGGCGATCGCCTGGCCGCGGTCCCTGGGCACGGCGTCGTCCGCGAACGCCTCGCCGGTCTGCGGCAGGCGCATCGCGCCGAAGCCGATCCGGTTGATCTTCAGGTCACCGAGGTTCCAGGTGCCCGCCGCGTCCGCGGTCTTCGTCTGTGAGGTCATGCCCGGATGATCCGCACCCGGTAGGCTGCCAGGCCATTGATTAAGGCATGACTGAATCCTCGGGGTGGACGTGCGGGCGGAACTGGCATTCTCCGTGAGCGATCTCGCGCAGATGCGGTTCGCCGTCTCACCGATGTGGGAGGTCGGGCCCAGCTACCGGCTGCTGGCCTCCGGGGCCACGCCCCACGTGCACCGGCCCTGGACCGATCAGGTCGGGCCGCGGCTGGCGGCCGCCGGCCTCGACCGGGGCTGGCTGGCCGAACTGATCCCGCCCTCGGGGTACGTACCCGACTTCCTCAACCCGGCGCCCACCGGACCCGCGCCCTCCCTGGCGGAGGAACTGGACAGGGTCCGGGCCACTCCCACCGGCCGGGTCCGCCTGGACCTCGACCGCCTGCGACAGGAACAGGGACGCCTCGGCCCGCGCACGCGGACCTTGTACGCCGATCCGCGGGCCCGCCTGGTCCGGGTCGCCGAGGAGATCGAGACCTACTGGGAGTTGGCCCTGGCGCCCTACTGGGCGCGGATCCGCGCGGTGCTCGACGCCGATGTCTTCCACCGGGCCCGGCAGGCGGCCGAGCATGGCGCCGGCCGTCTCTTCAACGACCTGCACCCCTCGGTGAGCTGGGGCGACGATGCGCTCCGGTTGTCCCGCCGGCACCGGCCGCTGTCCCGCGGTACGGCGGGCGCGGGGCTGCTGCTGATCCCGTCGGTCTTCACCGGACCGGTGCCCTTCACCCGCGTGACGCCCCCGGAACCGCCGCAACTGGCCTATCCGGCGCGCGGCACCGGCGCCCTGTGGGAACCTCGAACCGCCGGCAGTGCCGAGGCCCTGGCCGCCGTACTCGGCCGCTCCCGGACCCGGCTCCTGACCGAACTGGAGAGCCCTGCCTCCACCACCGAACTGGGCCGCCGTACGGGGCTCTCGGCCGCCGGAGTGTCCCAGTATCTCACCGCGCTGCGCGCGGCCGGCCTGGTCAGCTCGCACCGGGCCGGCCGCTCCGTGCTCTACGCCCGTACCTCCGTCGCCGAGTCCCTGCTGGTCGCCACGGCCCGCACTCCGGGCGTGGAGCGGGGACTGTCGCAGGGAGGGGCGACGTGAGCGGCGGGGTCATGCCGCCCCGTCCTTGAGGGAGCGGCCGAACTGCTCGTCCAGGACGGACAGCCGCCGCCAGTACTCCTCCTCGTCGATCTCCCCGGCGGCGAAGCGCCGGCCCAGGATCGCGATCGGCGAGCGTTCCCCGTACGCGGCCGCCGCCCCGCGGCGCCCGCGCCGGACGGTGCGGCGCAGCACGGTGACGACACCCACGACGACCGCCGCCCAGATCAGCGGAACGAACAGGATCCACGGGCCGGGCCCGTCGTAGGCGAGGGTGGTGAAGGTATCCATCTCGGTTCATCTCCTCGGAAGCTTGGACGTTTCGTCTCACCCCGAGACTCCTCCGAAAGGCCCCGCCGGTCGTCGTACGGCCGGCTGCACCCCGGGTACTTCCACGGGAGTAGCCGGAGTGCGGCGGGCCGGCGGTCCCGGCCGGGCGCGCCGGTACGCGTGGGACAGGTGGGGCGCGTGGGGCAGAGGGGTGCGATGCGCACATTCCACGCAATCCCCCGTTCCCCGTACGCCGCCACGCACGCTCGGTAGCGTCGGGATCACAAGCCGTCCGGTGTCAGTAGGAACCGATCACCGGGCGGACTCCGTAGCAGGCAAGGGAGCGAATACCGATGGCGAACGTTGAGGTCTCCTTGAAGGAGACGATGACCTCGATCGAGGGTGCGATGGGAGCCGCGCTGGTGGACTACACCAGCGGTATGGCGCTGGGGACCCTCGGCGGCGGCAAGGAGCTCGACCTCACGGTCGCCGCCGCGGGCAACACGGATGTGATCCGGGCGAAGGTCCGCACGATGGAGATGCTGGGCCTGAAGGACGAGATCGAGGACGTCCTGATCACCCTCGGCGGCCAGTACCACCTCATCCGGCTCCTCAAGGGCCGGGGGCACGGCGGCCTCTTCCTGTACCTCGTACTGGACAAGGGTCAGTCCAACCTGGCCATGGCCCGCCACCAGCTCAAGCGCATCGAGGCCGCCCTGGAGCTCTGAACCCGGCGTTTTCGCGCCCACGCATGCCCAAGAGTTGAAGAATTCTTCAATCCGGCACATCTGAAACAGGTAATCGCCGGGCGTGCGTGGGCCCGTCCGTATGAATGTATGGGTGGTCGGCCGACTGGAAGCCCCGCGCCCCCAAGCAAGGTTTGAAGCAACAGCAGGAGCACTCATGGGAATGCAGGTACCCCTCTACCAGGCGAAAGCCGAGTTCTTCCGCATGCTCGGACACCCCGTCCGCATCCGCGTGTTGGAACTCCTGCAGAACGGCCCCGTACCCGTACGCGACCTCCTCGCCGCGATCGATGTCGAGGCGTCGAACCTCTCCCAGCAGTTGGCGGTCCTGCGCCGGTCCGGCATCGTCGTGTCCATCCGGGACGGAGCGACCGTCAGTTACGCCCTCGCCGGCGGCGACGTGGCCGACCTCCTGCGCGCGGCGCGCCGCATCCTGACCGAGCTCCTGACGGGCCAGAGCGAACTCCTGGCCGAACTGCAGCAGCTGGGACCGCAGACGGACCGCACGGACAAGGTCGCCGGCCGCTGAGAACCCATCGCACCGTATGAGCGTTCCGCTGTCCTGGCGCGGGCGCTCGGTCGCGAGGGGGATCGTGGATGATGGCTTGGTGTCGGTCACGGTAGAGGCAGTGCGACAGGGGCCGTCGACGCCCACGACGGTTCGAGTCCGCTCCGCGGTGGGAACAGCTGAGGTGCTCTGGCAGGGTGCCCTCGGAGCGGTCGGCGACGAGCACCATGTCGAGTGGACCGTCGATGAGGACATCGTCTGGGGGACCAACGCGGGGCCGGCGAGTTCCGCCGGGCCCAAGTTGTCGCAGGACGGCGACCGAATCGTCTTCCAGGGGCGGTTGAGCCTGACGGAGGACGGCGCGGCATTCCTGGATCTGGGCGGAACGTCCATCCTGTTCGACCTCGCCGGACCCTCGCTGCCGGAGGGTGCTGACGGGTCGTGGATCGAGGTCCGCGTCGGCCGGGGCCATGTCAGGGTCTGGCCCTACCGACTCTGAGGTGCGAGCGACGAGCCGGTCGCACCGGTGCCGCACGGACGCCGGCTCCTCCCGCCCCGGGCGGCGATGTCCCGGGGCCGGTCGAGGCCCGGGGACATTCGGCGTCGTGGGGCGGGAGGCGTGTCAGGTCGTGATGGTGGTGACGGCCTCAACGCCGTAGGTGCGGGCGTAGCCGTTCTCGGTGCCGACGAGGAGATCGACGACCGTGAAGTAGCGGTCCCAGAACGGGGTTTCGCGCAGCGCGTCGATGAGGAGCTGGTAGGCGTCGTGGTCGTCGGCCTCCCAGACCCAGACGTCGGTGACGCGGGTGGAGTAGAACTCCGTGTCGTAGAAGCGTGAGCGGACGCCGGTGGTCCTGGCCTTGATCGCCGGGACGACCTGGGTGGTGAAGGCGGTCATGCGCTCCTGGGGGGTCATGGCGAGCCACTCGGGTGTGGTCTTGATCAGCATGAACGCCGTGACCGGCGGCGTCGTCCTCTCAACGGGCATGACGGGTACCTCCCGAGAGGACCGCGGGAGTCAGGGTCCGGGCGCACCAGTCCTGGAAGCTGGTGGGGGAGCCGGTGGCAGGGGTGCGGGTGACGCCCGCGTCGAGGCCCTCGTTCTTGGCCCTTTTCATGTCGACGACGCCCCGTGCGAACGCCTCGTCGAGGCGGTGGCCGAGGAGATCGGTGTGCAGCTCGTCGAGCGGCTGCTGTACGTAACGGACGGGCCGGCCGAGCTGTTCGGTCATGATGCGGGCCAGGTCGGCGGGGGAGAGGTCCTCGGGGCCGAGGACGGGGACGCTGTCGCTGCCGGACCACGAGCGGCCGCGCAGCAGATCGGCGGCGACGGCCGCGATGTCGGCCACCGCGGCCCGCGGGGCCTTGAGGTCGGCGTCGATGGCGTCGGTGAAGACGCCCGTCTCCCGAAGGGCGTCCGCGTCCTCGAGCAGGTTCTCGAAGAACGACGGGCAGGCCAGGGCGCGGTAGGCCACGCCGGTGCCGGCGATGAGATCGTCCATGGCGAGGGAAGCCGTGACGAGTCCGGCGCGGTGGGCGAGCGACGTGCCGCGGCCGAGCGCCGAGACGCCGACGACATGGCCGACGCCGTGGGCCACGAGGGCCTTCGCGGCGGGCCGGGTGAAACCGCGGTAGGCGTCCTCAGGGGTCAGCGACGCGTCCGGGGGGACCAGCCAGAACACGGCGTCCGCGCCCTCGAAGGCGCGGTCGACGACCTCGGCGTCACCGTGCGAGCCGGTGATCACCTCTACACGGTCGCGCACCGCGTCGGGCAGCCGGGCGGGGTCACGTACGACCACGCGTAGTGCCTCGCCGTGGACGGGAGCGGACTCCAGGAGCAGGGACAGCAGGTGGCTGCCGATGTTCCCGGTGGGAGCGGTGATGACGATCATGGAAACCTCGTGGGTCGTGCGGATCGGGACGACCCTCATCCTGTGGAAGGTCAAGGTGTTGCCACAATGGGAACTTGAGCACGGGATCATTGCCTGAAATGGAATAACGCCTATGAGCAGCAGTGCAGCACCTGTCATCGACGCCAATCTCGCCGTCGCACTGGACGCTTTGCTGACCGAGCAGAGCGTCACTCGCGCCGCCGCCCGCCTGCACACGTCGCCGGCCGCCATGAGCCGCACGCTCGCCCGACTGCGACGCATCCTCCAGGACCCGTTGCTGGTCCGGGCCGGGCAGGCCATGGTCCCCACTCCCCGGGCCCAGGCCCTGCGCGAGGAGACGGCCGCCGTGGTGCGCCGTCTGGGAGCGCTGCTGGCCCCTGGCGCCGGCGTCGATCCCGCCGACCTGCGCAGCACCTTCACCCTCCAGGCGGCCGACCTGGTCGGCGCCGCGTTGGCGCCCGGGATGTTGGGGCTGGCCCGGCAGGAGGCGCCGGGGATCTCGTTGCGGTTCCGGGCCGAGGAGATGGAAGCCGGCTCGGCACTGCGCGACGGCCGGGTCGACCTGGAGATCGGGTCCATCGACCATGTGGACCCGGAGACCCGGATCGAAGAACTGGTCACCCTTCGCATGGCGGCGGCCGTCCGGCCCGACCACCCTCTCGTCGAAGGAACCCTGACCCCGGAACGTCTCGCCGCCGCCGATCACGTGGTGGTGAGCCGCCGTGGCCGGTTCACCGGTCCCCTAGACGCCGCCCTGGCCGAGCGGAACCTCCGCCGACGAGTCGCCGTCGTCCTCCCCAGCCACATGGCCGCGATGACGCTCGCTGCCGGCAGCGACATCGTCTGCCTCGTCCCCACCCCACCCCACGGCGGTGTTCCCTCCCCGCTGACCGACGTCGCCACCGCTCTGGGCCTTCGCCTCCTGGACATCCCGTTGCCCCTGCCGCCGCTCACCATCGGCATGGCGTGGCACCCCCGCCACGCCGCCGACGGAGGCCACCATTGGCTCCGCGACGCCGTCCGCCGGACCCTGCACGCCCCGGGCGATACCCCTGCCTGACCTCACCTCCCGGATGACCGGGGGCCTGGGAGGAGCACGCGCACCTTCCGGTAGGGGCGCGGGACGATGCAGGGTCAGCCCACGCCGCTGGGGCGGGCGTTAGCCGAATGCCGCGCCGATCGGTCCCTCGGCGTGATCACTCGCAGGTACTACCGGTAGTGGGGGCAGGCCCCACCCTTGATCCACCGGACAGCCGGATGGCCGGTGGAGGTCGGGTTCGGCGACCGTGGGGCGGTCCCGAACAAGTCGCCTACAGAGAAGGCAAGATCGTGCGCATCGTCACGGCCACCGCCGTCGTACTGGCTCTCGCCGGCCAAGCCGCGCCGGCCGCCGGCGCCAACCACCCGACCACCGACGGAATCTGGCGCACGGACGGTTACGGCACCGTGCTGTCCATCCGGAACGGAACTCTCCAGGAGTACCAGACCACCGCCGTCAGCTGCCTCGAAGGTGACTCCGCGCAGCAGACCGGCTCCGGCACCTACACCACGCCCAAGGGGGATGTCCTCACTGTGCGCATCCAAGGAGGCCGCGACCGCGGGTCCATGCGGGTGGACGGCTCCGTGGGAGACAGGAAGCTGCGCCGGATCGCGGAGTTGCCCGACGCCTGCACGCGTCCGGCCCCCGAGGGTCCGCTCGCCGCCTTTGACGTCTTCTGGCAGTCCTTCGAGGAGAACTACCCCTTCTTTGCCGCCAAGGGCCTCGACTGGCACGCCGTACGTGACCGATACCGGCCCGAGGTGCACGCGAAGACGACCAAGGACGAGCTCTACGCCGTCTTCAGCGAGATGGTCCAGCCGCTCCACGACGTGCACGTTGCCGTTCAGGACGGCGACCGCGTCTTCGCACAGGTTCGCCCCGGCACCGTCCTGCCCACCGAGGAGTGGGACACCGAGGTCAAGAAGTTCATCGTGGCGCACGACCTCGAGGACGCACGGATCATCCAGGACTTCGCCAACGGGCGGATCACCTACGCCGACCTCCCCGGCGGGCAGGGCTATCTGCGGATCTCCGGCTTCGGCGGATACGCGGGCGAGCGCGCCCCCTACGCCGTCCAGCAGGCCGAGCTCGACAGGGCGCTGGACACGGTCCTCAGCCAGGAGCGCACCCAGCGCCTGAAGGGTCTGATCATCGACCTGCGGATCAATGGGGGCGGCTCCGACTCCCTGGGAATCCACATCGCCGAGCGCCTCACCGACACCCCCTACGTCGCCTACTCCAAGCGGGCCCGCAACGACCCCGCCGACCCCGCCAGGCACACTCGCCCCCAGCCCG
Source organism: Streptomyces sp. BF23-19 (assembly GCF_041106355.1). Taxonomy (NCBI): domain Bacteria; kingdom Bacillati; phylum Actinomycetota; class Actinomycetes; order Kitasatosporales; family Streptomycetaceae; genus Streptomyces; species Streptomyces sp. BF23-19. The sequence continues at coordinate 89,002 of NZ_JBGBPT010000010.1, forward strand.
CGTATGTCACACCCGCCCAAGGCCCCCGTTACACCGGGCCGGTCGCCGTGCTGATCGGCGGCTCGACCGTCAGCGCGGGGGAGAGCTTCGCCCAGGCCCTCATGGACCGGCCCGGCAGGACGGTCCGGATCGGACAGCCCACACAGGGCGTCTTCTCGGACGTCATGGTGCGCAAGCTCCCCAACGGTATGGCGGCCTGGCTGCCGAACGAGGAGTTCCTGACCCGCTCGGGCAGGACCTTCGACGGCACAGGTATTCCGCCGCACGTCGCTGAGCCGGTCTTCACCAAGGACGAGTTCGACAGGAAGAGGGACTCGGCCTTCGACAGGGCTCTGAACATCCTGCGGGACTACAGAGGCCCCACGAACTGACGCAGGAGCAGCGGGACCGGAGTCTGCGAAGGCCACCAAGTCAGGGAGTGTCTCAGCTGAGCCAGCCGGGGCGGACCAGGCCGGATTCGTAGGCCAGGACGACCAGCTGGGCGCGGTCGCGGGCGCCCAGTTTCACCATGGTGCGGCTGACGTGCGTCTTCGCCGTGAGGGGGCTGACGACCAGGCGGCGGGCGATCTCCTCGTTGGACAGGCCCATGCCCACCAGGGCCATCACCTCCCGTTCCCGGTCGGTGAGTCGGCCCAGCCCGGACGCCGTCGCGGGCTGTTTCGAGCGGGCCGCGAACTCCGCGATCAGCCGGCGGGTGACGCCGGGGGACAGCAGGGCGTCGCCCGCGACCACCGCGCGGACCGCCCGTAGCAGTTCCGCCGGTTCGGTGTCCTTGACCAGGAAGCCGGAGGCGCCCGACCGGATCGCCTCGAAGACGTACTCGTCGAGCTCGAAGGTGGTGAGCATGACCACCCGCACGGCCGCCAGGGACTCGTCCTCGCCGATCCGGCGGGTCGCGGCGAGTCCGTCCAGCACCGGCATCCGGATGTCCATGAGCACGACGTCGGGACGCAGTTCCCGGACCAGCCGTACGGCCTCGTCGCCGTCGGAGGCCTCGCCGGCCACCTCGATGTCGGGCTGGGCGTCGAGCAGGGCCCGGAACCCGGCCCGGACGAGCAGTTGGTCGTCGGCGAGCAGTACGCGGATCACAGGTCCTCCTCGAACGCGTCGGCCTTGAGCGGGAGTACGGCGACCACCCGGAAGCCGCCGTCCGGTCGCGGGCCGGTTTCGACGGTGCCGCCCAGGGCCGCGGCCCGCTCGCGCATCCCGACCAGGCCGTTGCCGCCACCGTCCGGGGTGCCGCCCGTGGCCGGGCCGTCGTCGTCCACCCGTAGCTCCAAGGCGTGGGGCTGCCAGGTGAGGCGGATCCGGGCGGTGCGCGAACCGGAGTGTCGCATCACATTGGTCAGTGCCTCCTGGAGGATGCGGAAGGCGGCGAGGTCCACCCCGGGCGGCAGCGCCCTCGCCTGCCCCTCGGCCGAGACGTCCACGCTCAGCCCGGCCGTCGCGGCCTGTTCCACGAGTTCGGGAAGGCGGTCCAGACCGGGCGCGGGGGAGCGCGGCGCCTCGCCGGGGGAGCGCAGGGTGTCGAGGACCTGCCGGACCTCGCCCAGCGCCTCCTTGCTCGCCGCCTTGATGGTGGCGAGCGCCGTACGGGCCTGCTCGGGGTCGGAGTCGAGCAGGGCCAGCCCGACCCCCGCCTGGACATTGATCACCGAAATGCTGTGGGCGAGGACGTCGTGCAGTTCCCGGGCGATCCGCAGCCGCTCCTCGTCCACCCGGCGTCTTTCGGCCGCCGCCCGCTCGGCCCGCTCCCGGGCCCACTGCTCCCGGCGTACGCGGACCAGCTCCGCGACGGCGAGCACCGCGAGCACCCACGCGGTGACACCCACCTCCTGGGCCCAGGGCGTCGGGCCGTCCCCCGGGGGCGGGAGCCACCGGTAGAGCCAGTGCCCGATGAGCAGGTGCCCGGCCCAGAACAGGCCGACGGCACCCCAGGCGGCCCGGCGGTGTCCGGCGACGACGGCGGCGAAGCAGGCCAGGGCCAGACCGAGGAACACCGGGCCGTACGGGTAACCGGCACCCACATAGACCAGGGTGACCACGCTGACCCCGTACGCCACGGCCACGGGGTACCGGTGCCGCACCACGAGCAGGGCGGGTCCGATCAGCAGCAGGAGCCGGGCGAAGCCGTCCAGCGCCACCCGCCCGCTCTGCGCGTGCGCCGCCCAGCCCGCGCCGATCTGCGTGAAGAGGGCGACGAACAGCGCCGAGCGCCAGGCCGGGCCCCGCCCGGTCCGCTCCACCCATCGCCGCCACGGGGGACCCGGGCGTTCGCGCAGCTCGTCCATACAGCCACGCTAGACGGCGCTCCCCGTCACCCGCGTCACCCCGGCGTAGCGTTTCAGGCGTACTCCCCACGTAGTACCCGTACCCGACTTTTCCGGCTTACGGACGACGGCCCGGCCGGTGGCGAGGTCCGGCCGGCACCTGCTGGTGGAGGCGGGCGGATCAGGCTAGGTTGCAGGGAAGCGGAGGCTGTCGTGGACATGCGCCCCCGACATCCGCCGGTTGCCCCACTGCCGTAAATTGTCCAACGGCTCGCCGGGTAAGGCCGGGCAAAAGGTACGAGTTGGGGCAGGTGTGGGCAGGACATGGCGCGACGCGGACGTATGGAAGCGGACCGAGGTGTCACCTCCTCCGCGCCCGCGGTGCCGGGCTCCGAGATAGCCGCGGCGGCCGACGGCGGGAGCGCGGCCCGGAGCTGGCTCCGACTGGGTCGGGACGGACGGCTCACCGCCTACGCGAGCTGCGCCGACGGCCTGGTGCGCTGGACCGAGTCCGCGCCCGGCTCCGACATCTGGCAGGGCCCCGAGTTGTTCCCCGTCGAGGGATGGGCGGGCCGGTTCACGCTCGCCCAGGACTCCAACGGGTTCGTCTGGTTCGCCGGCACCCGCCACCGGGAGGGGGCGCCGGGCGGCCGCGAGCTGATCGTCGCCACCCAGTACCAGACCGGCCGCCCCCTCGGCGACTGGCGCGCGGCGGGCAACCCCTTCCCGGAACGCAAGCGCGAGCAGGGGCACGCGGCGGAGCGGGGCCAGACCCGAGGTCAGGACCAGGACCAGGCCCAAGGTCAGGAACAGGCCGGGGCGGAGTCGGGGGCGCCCCTGCCCCCGCCCGGCGACCCGATCGTGCTCCCCGACGGCACCGGCGCGCTCCACATCCTCTCCACCCGGTTCGGCGTGGGAGCGCGCGGCCGGACCCGGCGCGCCGACGGCGCATGGGCCAATTGGGCCGACTACCAAGGCAAATGGGTGCGCGGAGCCGTCGTCCCCCTGGTGACCGCCCGGGGCCGGGCCGAGTTCCTGGTCACCTTCCGCGGCGGGGCCTCGTACTGGGGGCAGGACATGCCGGGAAGCGACTTCAGGTGGCTCGGGCGCATGAAGGCCGACGCCGTGGAGGGGACGTACAGCGCCTACGAGACGGGCCCCGGCACCGGCACCTACTTCTGGCGCCACCCGGCGGACGGCGGCGTCATCGCCTACCGCCCGCAGGCCCCCGCCGGTGTGTCGCCCGCGCTCATGCCGCTGGGCGGCGCGGGCGGTGTCGGCCCGGTGGACGTCGCCCGTACGCGCATCGACGGGTACGACTGCACCGTCCTGCTGCAGCGGGGGGCCGAGGGCTACCCGGAGATCGCCGCCTACCCGACGGAAGGCGAGCAGTACGGCACTTGGTGGGCCCCGGTCGGGGATCGGTGCGCGGGGCTGCCGGCCATCTCGCCCGACGCCCGTGGCGCGGTCACGATCGCGATGATCGACATGGACGGCGGGCTGCTGATCGCCCGGCAGGATCGGACGGACCCGGGCCTGGCCTTCGGTCCGTGGTGTCGGGTGGGGTGATCCACCTCACCCGAATTCCCGTGCTGCGGCGATTGAAGCATTGCTTCCGCGTGCCGCACCCTGGGTGCAGGCGGAGTTGACCTCCCCCGCAGGTGTGGGAGGTCGCCGCTCATTCGCATACGTGAAGCTTTGAGCCTGTGAAGCGCCCATGAATACTTGCTCGCCATTAAGTGATTGGCCTACGCTGCGGACGCGCTGTCAAGGTCGCATAAGTGTGCGGTCGAGTGCGGTGGGGCGGGTCGAGTGTTCGGGGAGCGGTGGGTGACCGGATTCGGGGGCGGGTCTGGCGGTGTGTCCCGGCAACTTCCGGTGCGCCGTGAGAAGTGTGTCTATCGAGGAGCTTTCTGAGTGGCAGGTATGCCCCGCCTGAGTGTTGTCGTGCCTTTCCAGGATGTGGAGATATACCTCCAGGAATGTCTGGAATCGATAGCCAGGCAGACGTTCTCCGCACTCGAAGTGATCATGGTCGACGACGGCTCGACCGATTCCTCGACGGCCATAGCCGCCGACTTCGCCCGCCGCGATCCCCGGTTCAGGCTTCTGCGTCAGGAGTCGATGGGGCCGGGGCATGCCCGTAATGTCGGTATTCGAGCCGCTCATCCCCAGGCGGAATTCCTCGCGTTCGTCGACGGCGACGACGTCATACCCGAGTACGCCTACGAGTTGCTCGTGCAGACCCTCGAAGGGTCCGGTTCCGATTTCGTGTCGGGCAACGTGCAGATGATGAACTCCACCAAGCGGTGGCAGTCCCCCCTGCACAAGGCGCCCATGCAGAAGAGCCGGCGCGGCACGCACATCACCAAGCTGCCGGACCTCATCTACGACCGCACCGTCTGGAACAAGGTGTTCCGACGGTCCTTCTGGGACTACCACTACATCGCGTTCCCCGAGGGCGTCATGTACGAGGACTCCTGGGTCAACATGTTCGCCCACTTCCGGGCCGCCAAGGTGGACATCCTCACGGACATCGTCTACTTCTGGCGCCGGCGCGAGGGCGGTGCGGCCCCCTCCATCACCCAGCGGCACACCGAGTTCAGCAACCTCCAGGACCGGGTCTCCGCGGTCCGGTCGGTCAGCCGCTTCCTCGCCGGGCACCGGGCCCGCTCCTACTCGGACCACAAGCGCAAGTACGACCTGGCCTGCCTGAAGTCGGACCTGATGCTGCATCTGAAGGTGCTGCCGGACGCCGACGAGGAGTACCAGGACGCCTTCATGCAGTGGGCGAACGAGTTCTTGGACGAGGCCGACGCGGACATCATCCACGAACTTCCCGCAGACGCCCGGGTCAAGTGGCTGCTGGTGCGCGAGGGGCGCCTGAAGGAACTGCTCGACGTCGTCGAGTTCGAGCGCAAGGGCGGGCCCCTGCCCGTCCAGCGCCGCTTCCATCGCTACCTCAACTACCCCTACCTCGGTGACCGTTCGGTCGGCCTCGACAAGAGCGCCTACCGGCTCGACAAGGAACTCTCGCTCCACGGCTCGCTGAACCGGGCGGCCTGGGAGGACGATCACCACCTGACCCTGGAGGGGTCCGCGTACGTCCGTTTCATCAACGTGCACAAGCGGCACATGTCGATGAAGGCGATCGCGCTGCGCAACAAGAAGCAGGGCCGCGTGGTCGTCGCCAAGGCGAAGACCACCTACTACCCGCAGGCCACCGAGTACTCGAACCAGAACCGCTATTGCTACGACTGGTCCGGCTTCCAGGTCAGCTTCGACACGTCCCGGCTCAAGCGCAAGGGCGTGTGGGTCGAGGGCACCTGGGACGTCGCGGCCGGCGTGCTCAGCCGCGGCCTCTTCCGCTACAAGGGCATGGCCCGGGGTGGCGCGGGCAGCGCGGCCAACCCGCCCTACCGGTACGTCGACAAGAACGTCCGCGTCGTGCCCCTCTTCCTGCAGGGCAAGCTCAAGCTCCGCGTCGAGACCGTCCGTTGCCGCATCACCCGGCACCGGATGGTCGGCGACCACATCGAGCTCGGCGGTGTCTACCTCGGTGCCAAGCTCCCCGAGTGGGGCAAGTTCCGGGTGACCAGCATGAGCGGCGCCGGCCGCCACGACTCGTGGGTCCACTTCACGCCGGGCGGCGAGGGCTGGTACCTCTTCGTCACCCGCATACCGGTCAAGGCCCTCGTCCCCGGACACCGCACGAACTCCTCGGACGGGGTCCCCGAGACCTGGAACACCGGCGCCAACGGCTGGAAGACCACCTTCCACGTCGAGGGACGCAAGGCGGCCATCTACCCCGTCATGGCGGAGGACGCCACCGACGGCCACTACCGGATGCCGGCCGGGCTGCAGACCGACGGCGGGGACCGCGAGGTCTTCGTGCACCGCAACGGCTCCGGCTACGTCGTCCTGTTCGAACGGGACACCCTCCCGCTGGCCAAGTCCGCCACCTGGCGCGAGGACGGCTCGTTGGAGGTCGTCGTCGGCTACGCCGCGCAGGACATGCTCGACGCGTCCGAGTACGCCATGGCGCACGTCGTCGTACGCTCCCGCGCCCACGGCGCGGAGCGCGTCGCCCCGATCACCTGGCAAGGCGACGAGTTCCGCTTCGTCGTCACCCCCGCCGCGATGCGCACCCTGGCCGGCGACATCCCGCTCGCCGCCGGCCGCTGGGACTTCTTCCTGCGCCGCCAGGACCCCTCCGCGGTCACCCCGGAGAACCGCACCGGCGACCTCATGGTCAAGATGACGCAGGATCTGATCCCGACCCTGCCGCAGGAGATGACCGGCAACGAGCGCCGCTACGAGCTCCAGTCCGAGGCCTACGACCGGCTCTCCCTGCTGGTCCACTCGGCGATGCCGGACGAGGCCCGCGGCCCCTACCGGCAGAAGCTGATGCGCACCAAGACGTATCCGGCGGCCCGCCGCAAGCCCGTCACCCAGGCCGTGCTGTTCGACGCCTTCAAGGGGACCCAGTACTCCGACAGCCCGCGCGCGCTGCACGAGGAGATGGTCCGCCGCGGCCTGGACCTCGAACACCTCTGGGTGGTGCGCGACGACCAGGTGGATGTTCCCCCCACCGCGCGGCCCGTGCGCATGTGGTCCCCCGACTGGTACGAGGCCATGGCCCGGGCGAAGTACGTCGTCGCCAACAACCACCTCCCGGACTGGTTCGAGAAGCGCGAGGGCCAGGTCGTCGTGCAGACCTGGCACGGCACCCCGCTCAAGCGCATCGGCCACGACATCGAGGCCGTGCACTTCGCGGACAAGCGGTACCTGGAGCGCGTGGAGAAGGAGGTGCGGAACTGGGACATGCTGGTCTCCCCGAACAGCTTCAGCACCCCGATCCTCAAGCGCGCCTTCCAGTTCCCCGGCGAGATGGTCGAGAGCGGCTACCCGCGCAACGACATCCTGCGCCGCGCCGACTCCGGTCGGCGGGCGGCGGAAGTACGCCGCCGCATCGGCCTGCCGCCGGGCAAGAAGGCCATCATGTACGCGCCGACCTGGCGCGACGACCAGTTCTACGCACCCGGGAAGTACAAGCTCGACTTCCGCATCGACCTCGACGAGGCCAAGGCGCAGCTCGGCCACGACCACGTCCTGCTCGTGCGGCGCCACCCCAACGTGGTCGACCCCGTACCGGGCGCCGGCGACGGCTTCGTCTTCGACGTGTCCGACTACCCGGACATGGCGGACCTCTCGCTCATCGCCGACGTGATGATCACGGACTACTCCTCCCTGATGTTCGACTTCGTCAACACCGGGCGGCCGATCCTCTTCTTCACCTACGACCTGGACCACTACCGGGACACCCTGCGCGGCTTCTACTTCGACTTCGAGCAGTCCGCCCCCGGCCCCCTCGTGTACACCTCCCCGGAGCTGATCGGGGCGATCCGCAACATCGACCGCATCCAGCAGGGCTACGCCGCCCGCTACCGCTGGTTCCAGCAGGAGTTCTGCGACCTCGACGACGGCTACGCCTCGGCCCGGCTCACCGATCGCATCCTGATCGCCGGAGGGGACCTCGACCCGGCCCGGGCACAGGCCCCGGCCGTCGGAGCGGCCCGCGGCCGCGCGGCGGGTCCGGCGGGCCAGGCAGGTCAGCGCGCCGACGCAGGTCAGGCAGGTCAGGCAGGTCAGGCAGATCCCTGGAACGGAGGCACCCTCGGTCAGGTGCCGCGTCAGCCGGCGAGAAGAATGGATTCCGAGCATGTCTAAGACAGCCCAGAGCACGCGCCGCGTCTTCACCGGCGTGGACACCTCGGGGGCGGTGCCCGTCGAGTACCGGTTCTCCCACGCGCGCAACGGCAATCGCCATCTGGTCGTCGTCTTCGCGAACCGCTACGCGACCAACGAGTACGGCTGGGCCAACGGAAAGCTCGACCTGCTGCGCTCCAACATCCTGTGGGTCCGCGACCTGTTCGACGGCGCGAACACCTACTACCTGTGCAAGGGGATGGACTTCTCCCTGGAGCAGTCCGTCGCCGGGCTCATCTCGCGCGTCATGGGAGCCCTGTCCCTCTCGCCGGACCAGGTGACCATGTTCGGCAGCTCCAAGGGCGGCAGCGCGGCCCTGTTCTTCGGCCTGAAGTACGGCTTCAGGAACATCGTGGCCAGCGTGCCCCAGTTCCAGATCGGTACCCGCGTCAAGGAGGGCAACCCCGAGGCCGTCCGGGTGATGATGGGCGAGGCCACGGAGCAGAACGTACGCGTCCTCGACTCGGTCCTCCCCGAACTGGTGCACAGCGGGGCGAACCGCTCGGCCAACATCTATCTGGTCACCTCGCCCCAGGACGAGCAGTACGCGAGCCAGGTGGAGCCGTTCGTCAGGCTGTTCCAGGGACACGAGAACTTCAACTTCGTCTACAACGACTCTCCCCTGATCACCGACCACGGGAAAGTCACCCTGCGCAACCTCCCCACCCTGATAGGGCTGTTGAACCTCCTCGTCGAGGGCATCACCCCCCGGTTCGGCATGGTCCGTAACGGCTACGAGGAGCCGCAGCGCGACACGTCGGCGATCGACGCGTACCTGACGCAGACCTCACTCGTACAGCGCGACGAGTCCTTCCCCCGGCCGGTGGTGCTGACGCCGACGACGGAGGAGCGGGTCCCCGCCAACACCGTCCGATTCACGGGCACCGCCGTGGGCGCCGTACGCGTCAGCTTCTGGCAGGACGGCAAGCACAAGGGCTCCGCGCCCGTCGCCGCGGACGGCACGTGGGTCTGGGAACGCGGCACCCCCTGGCCCAAGGGCAGGCACGTCATCAGGCTGTTCGCCGCCGACGCGAACAACTACCAGACCGAGCGCACCGAAGTGGTCTTCACCGCCGTGGAGAACGCGTCCGCGGCCCTGCCCGAGTACGAGCCCGCGCCCCAGCCGCTGCCGCTGCCGGCGCAGCGCCTCGTGCTGTCGGTGACCGCCCCGGCCGCCCACCAGCAGCTGTCGGGCCCCGCCGTCGGCTTCGCGGGCTACGCCCCGGGCGCCGTCCGCGTGGACTTCCAGGAGGGCGGAGCGGCCCTGGGAACGTGCGAGGTACGAGCCGACGGCAGCTGGGCGTGGGAGCCCGGCTGGGCCTGGAACCAGGGCGACCACTTCGTCGAGGCCATCGCGGTGGACGCCGTCGGCAACGCCTCGCCCTGGACGGCCGTCCCCTTCACCCTGATCATGAACTCCTACCCCGTGCCCGCACAGGGGGCGTTCTTCAACGCACGGTACTGATCGTCGCCGGGTCTTCGGGCGGGCGGGTCACCCGCATCACCAGCGGCCGGTGGTCGGACGCCTTGGTGTCCACCGCCTCGCAGGCCGTGCGGGGGAGCTGGGTGAACAGGTAGTCGATCTTCGTGCCGTCCTTGAGGGTGGCATGCCCCGCCCGCGAGCTGCCCTTCTGGTCGCACTCGCGGTAGGTGGTGTACGCCTCCCTCGGCCAGATCCAGGCGGACGTGTTCTTCTCACCCACCGGCGGCGGGGAGTTGAAGTCCCCGCCGAAGACCGTGGCGGCGTCCGTGGCGGCGGCGGCGAACAGCGAGCTCAGCTGGTCGTCGCGGAAGTCCCAGTCCGGGTGCTCGTCGTCGCTCTCCCGCAGCGAGAGGTGCGCGTTGCACACCCGCAGCCGCTGGGCCGGCACCCGCGCGCACAGGATCCCGCGGTGCAGTCCCACCGTAGGCTGCTCGGTCGGGATCGCCTCCACGTCGGTGAGCTGGGAGCCGGCCAGCAGGCCGTAGCCGGCCTGCCCCTTCCCCTGTCCGGTGCAGTCGACGGACGTACGCCGACCGGTCGCGTCCACCTCGGCGTACGGTTCGAAGGCCGATTGCCACTGCGGGCCGAGGGCGTGGGCGAAGGAGGTCAGGTCCTCGGAGCACACCTCCTGCAGGAGCAGGACCTGGACGCCGGAATCACCGATCAGGTCGCGCAGTTGCCCCAGTTTCTCCTTCGGTCCACCCGTCTTCTCGCAGCCCCACTGCCGCACGCCGCACATGTTCCAGGTCGCCACGGAGACGTCGTCGGCCGTCCCGGCGCCCGCACCGGCACCCGCCACCGAAGCCGGTGTCTGCGCCGACGTGCACGCCACCGCGGTCAACAGGCCCAGGGTCGTCGCCGCGCTGCCGAACCGGCGGCGGAGCGACCGCCGCGGCGACCACCACCCGGTCTCCATGTGTCTCTGCATGCGGACATCATTGGGTATGAGCCGGTCAGCCCGTGCATCGGGCCCGGTGTGAGCCGTTCCGCATCGCCGCCGGAAACCGTGAGGCGCACCTCGGGGACCGCATAGGGTGGGACGGTGACGAACGCGAGTACGAACCCCGGCGCCGACCGAGTGCTGTACGGGTGCATGGGCCTGGGCGGGAGCTGGGACCCGGACCCGTACGGTCCGGCCGACATCGACACCGCCGAGGCGGCCGTCGTCGCCGCCCTCGACGCCGGCATCACCACCTTCGACCACGCCGACATCTACCGGCACGGGAAGGCCGAGGCCGTCTTCGGCGAGGTGCTCGCTCGCACACCCGGGCTGCGCGAGCGCATCACGCTCCAGACCAAGTGCGGGATCCGACTGGGCGACAAGGACCGCCCCGGGATGTACGACCTGCGCGGGGAGAGCATCGCGCGGCGCGTCGAGGAGAGCCTGACCCGCCTGCGGACCGACGTGATCGATGTCCTCCTGCTGCACCGCCCCGATCCACTGGCGGACGTGGACGAGATGGCCGCCGCGCTGACCTCCTTGCACCGCCAGGGCCTCGTACGGGGCTTCGGCGTGTCCAACATGGGCGCCGCGCAGATCGCCCACCTCCAGGCCCGGCTCGACGTACCGCTGGTGGCGAACCAGCTGGAGATGAGCCTGCACAGCCGTGCCTGGGTCGAGGCCGGAGTCCTGCTCAACACGCCGGAATCCGCACGGAACGGGTTCCCGTTCGGCACGCTGGAGCACTGTCGCGACCACGGCATCCGCCTCCAGGCCTGGGGCGCGCTGGCGCAGGGCCGGTTCACCGGCCTCGAGGAGACACCCGCCGAGCGGGCCACCGCGGCCCTGCTGGCCGAGCTGGCCCGGAAGAAGGACACCACGCCCGAGTCGGTCCTGCTGTGGTGGCTGATGCGGCATCCCGCCGCCGTCGCGCCGGTCATCGGCAGCGCGCGCCCCGAACGGATCCGTGCCTGCGCCGACGCGGCGCTGCGGGAGCCCGAGCTCACGCACGAGGAGTGGTACGAGCTCTGGATCACGGCCCGGGGCGTGCCGCTGCCCTGAGCCGACCGGAGGGGGAGCGGGGGGTTAGCCCCACCGGTGGCCGACCGGCACGCCGGATGGGACCCCGAGGTGAGATCAACAAGGCTTGTGCCATGACGACTTACCCGCACAAGGCCCCGCGCCGGGCCCCGCACAAGGCCCTGCTCCTCGCCCTCGCCACGGCCGCCGTGGCGACCACAGTGACCGCGACCGCAGCACCGGCCATGGCTCGGCCCGCATCCACGCCCGCCGCCCCGCGGCTCGACTGGCACCCCTGCACCCATCCGGGCGCGCCCGCCGCCCAGGAGTGCGCCGAGCTGCCCGTCCCGCTCGACTACGACGACCCCGACGGCCGGCAGCTCACCGTCGCCGTCTCCCGGATCCGTAGCGACCGCCCCGAGGCGCGGCGCGGCACGCTCGTCGTGATACCCGGCGGACCGGGCGGATCCGGTGTGCAGCGCCTGACGCAGAAGGCCGACGCACTGCGGCGGGAACTCGCCGGGGCCTACGACCTCGTCGCCTTCGATCCGCGCGGAGTGGGCGCCAGTACCACCGCGAGCTGCGACCTCGCTCCCGAGGACCGGTACCTGACCAGCCTGCGGTCCTGGCCGGGCCCGAACGGCGAGATCACCGAGAACATCGCCCGCTCCCGGCGCATCGCGGCGGCCTGCGCCCGCAACGGCGGCCCCGAGCTGCGCAGTTTCACCACGGCCAACCAGGTCCGCGACATGGACCGCTTCCGCGAGGCGCTCGGCGAGCGGAAGCTCTCCGCCTGGGGCACCTCGTACGGGACGTACGTCGGCGCCGTATACGCGCAGAAGTACCCCCGGCACACCGACCGCTGGGTCCTCGACAGCAGCGGCGACCCCGACCCGAAGCGGGTCGCGCGCGGCTGGCTCGCGAACATGGCGCAGGGTGCGGCGGACCGCCTCCCCGATTTCGCGGCCTGGGCGGCCCACCCCGACCGGGACCGCGACGGCCTGCGACTGGCCGCGGCACCGCGGGAGGTGGAGCCGCTCCTCGTCTCGCTCGCGGCCCGACTCGACCGGGAGCCGAGGACGACCACGACCCCCGGGGTGCCGCTGACCGGCAACGGCCTGCGCCAGGCCCTCCAGAACGCGCTCTACGCGGACGCCGCCTTCGCCGGCTTCGCCCGGCTCGTGCAGGCGGCGCAGGACCCGGCGGGGACCCCGGTGCTCCCGAGGGAGCTCGCCGCGCCCATCCCGAACGCGGACGCCGCGCTCATGGTCGGCGTCATCTGCAACGACGTCGCGTGGCCGGACGCGCCCGTGGCCGCGTACCGGCGGGCGGTCGACGCGGACCGGGCCCGGTACCCGCTCACGGCCGGCATGCCGGTGAACGTACTGCCCTGCTCCTTCTGGAAGACCCCCACGCAGAAGCCGACCCGCATCACCGACGACGGCCCGTCCAACATCCTCATGCTCCAGAGCCGCCGGGACCCGGCCACCCCGCTCTTCGGCGGCCTGAAGATGCGCGAGGCGCTGGGCGACCGGGCCCGCCTGGTCACCGTCGAGCAGGGCGGCCACGGGTTGTACCTCGGCAACGGCAACGCGTGCGGCGACCGGGCCGTCACCGAGTTCCTCACGAGCGGCCGCCGCCCGGCCCGGGACACGGACTGCGCGAACTGAGCCGGCCACGCCCGTACCGCGGTCCCCGCGGCCGGTGGTGGTCGCCCAGGGGCCCCGCATGGCCTTGGATTCGTAGGGGTATGGACGGATACGCCCCACTGAACATCTGTTAGTGTGCCCGCGCTTGGTGTTCATCCATCGATCCGTCCTCCCCTCGACCGCCGCGCGCCCGAGGGGGCTGCGAGGTGTCTCGTACGTGCACAGCACCATTCCCTTCTCCCCGACCGAGGCCAGATCCGCGCGCGCCCGCATGGGCCTGACGACGACCCAGGTGGCCCACTCCATGGCCGCCTGCGGCACCCCCGTCCACCCCCAGCTCGTCGTGGCTTGGGAACAGGGCACCCAGGTGCCCTCCGACCGGCAACTCTTCGCCCTGGCCGACGTCCTGTGGTGCGACGCCACCACGCTGATGGGCATCGCACCGCGCACCCTCGCCGAGCACCGGCTGGCCCGTCGACTCACCGTCGACCGGCTGGCGTACCGCATAGGCATGGACCCGTCCCAGTACCGCGCGGCCGAATCGGCGCGGCAATGGAACGGGGACACCTGGCAGACCAGGGCGCTCGTGGAGGCCCTCGGGCTGTCGCTGCGCGAACTGATCGGGATCATGGGGCGGGTGGAGGAGCTGGCCGAGCACCTGCGTTCGGCCGTCGCCGGGCGCTGGAAGACGTACGTGGACCCGGTGGCGGAGATCGTGGTGGTGGACGCGACGAGTGTCGGCGACGCGTTGCGCACGATGCACGCGGAGTTCGCCGCCTTCTCGGAGCGGTACATGGGACACCTCGTGGCGCGCAACAACGACGCCCGGCTCAAGGAGATCGCGGCGGAACGCGCCGCCTATCTGCGCCGACTGGTCGACCACTTCTGGGAGTTGATCGGCGAGGCCGGCGAGGCGCCGCCGTTCCCCGCGGCCGGACGCTGACCTGGAGCATCGACCGCGGGCCGGGCGCGCGGAGCGCCCGGTCGGCGGTCCGCTCAGCGTGCCGGCGCGCCGAAGCGCGGTTCGGCCGGGCCCTCTTCGTCGATGTCGTCCCAGTCGATCTCCATCGTGCCGCGGCGCGTGAAGACGTTGAAGAGCAGGTTCAGCGTGATGGCGGTCAGGGCGCCCAGGGTGATCCCGCTGTCGAGCACGGCCCGCAGGTCGTCCGGCATCCGGTCGAAGAACGGGCCGACGGTCGTCGGCAGCAGGGCGGCGCCCAGACTGACCGCCAGGATCAGGGTGTTGCGCTCCTCGCGCAGATCGGCCTTCCCCAGGATCTGGATGCCGACCGCGGCGACGATGCCGAACATGGAGATCGCCGCTCCGCCCAGCACGGGGTGCGGGACGGAGGCGACGAGGCTGCCCGCCTTCGGCAGCAGCCCCAGCACGACCATGAACGCACCGGCCGCGACGACCACGTACCGGCTCATCACCTTCGACATGCGCACCAGGCCGATGTTCTCGGCGAACGCCACGTACGGGAAGGAGTTGAGGACGCCGCCGAGCACCGTGGCCGCGCCGTCGGCCCGCAGGGCCCGGGCGACCGTGTCGGCGTCGACCTTCTTGCGGGTGATCTCGCCGATCGCGTAGACGTCACCGGTGGTCTCCACCATGGTGATCAGGACGACGACGAGCATGGCGACGATCGGCAGCAGCTCGAACCGCGGCATGCCGTAGTGGAACGGGGTGGTGATTCCGAACCAGTCGCTCTCGCCGACCGCGGCGAAATCGGTGTCGCCGAAGAGCCAGGCGGCCGCCGTGCCGACGACGAGCCCGAGCAGCACGGCGAGGCTGCTGAGGAACGGCTTGCCGATCCGGACGATGGTGAGGATGAAGAGCAGGGTGCCCAGCGCGTAGGCGAGGTTCTTCGGGTCCCCGTACGCGGGGGTGCCGATGAGGTGCGCGCCTCCCGCGGCGTCCTGCAGGGCCACGGGGATCAGCGTGATGCCGATGATGGTGAGGATCGTGCCGATGACGACCGGCGGGAAGTACTTCACCAGCCGGCTGAAGAGCGGGGCGAACAGGAAGGTCGCGATGCCCGTCGTGATCACCGCTCCGTAGACGACGAGCAGTCCGGCGGTACCACCGCCCGCTCCGAGGCCTATGGCGATCATGGGCGAGACCGCGGTGAAGGTGACGCCTTGGACCAGGGGCAGCCGGGCGCCGATCTTCCACACGCCGAGGGCCTGGATGATCGACGCCACGCCGCAGGTCAGGAGGTCCGCGTTGATGAGGTGGACCAGCTCCGCGCGGGAGAGGCCCAGCGCGTTCCCGAGCAGGACCGGGACGATGACGGCCGCCGCGTAGAACGCGAGGACGTGCTGGAATCCGTACAGGGCGAGCTGGGGGAGGGGGAGTCGTTCGTCGACCGGGTGCGTCTGCGGCCGGGTGGACTGACGGGGCATTCTTGCCATCTCTGCCTTGCCTTCGCGAGGTAGGTGAATGAGAAGACCGCCGCCCTCCAGCCCTGGGTGACAGGGCGAGGGCAGGTCGGCTCGTACCGAGCCGACGCCGGGCGGTGTTGCCGACATCGCGTCGCTCTGCACTTCATAGTCATGTCCCGGATGCGGGACATCCTTCGATCGACATGGCGGATCCGTATTTGATCATGGGATCCGAAGGATTCTCGACCGGAGGGCGCTCACCATAGCCAAAGGTCGTGTTTCCTCGCGAGTAACCTGCCGGCAAGGTGGCGGTACCAGCTCCTGTCACCGCCCCGCTCCCGCGCAACCCGTACGACGTCACCCACCTCACCGGGGTGACGGCCGGCCCGGCCGCCCCGACCCCGGTCCGAAGGCGAACTCCGGTCCGCCGCAAGGCTCCTCACGGGGTGGGACGGTCGCCCGGGGATGCCTCCCGCTTCCCCTCCCACCGCACTTTCCGTGGGGCCATGGCCCCTAATATCCATCCGTACTTGTGGGTACTGCGGCCGAATGGCGCCGGATTTGATAGTTCTGGACTGGTCCGGTGTGAGAAAGCTGCGGGAAGGACACGGCATGTTCGATCTACTGCGCCCGGAGACCGTCATGTGCCCCTTCTGCAAGGCCACCGCCGCCGACGGAGTGGTGCGGACCCTGCGGACCGGAGCGGGGTCACTGTCGGTGACCTGGCACACCCTCAACTGCCCGCACTACGCGGCCGACCGGATCCTCGCCGAGAAGGAGAGCTGACCGGAGCCGCCGTCCCGTCCCGGACCGCTACGGGGACGGCGACATGCGCGACAGGACCCGTACGGCGAGGATGAGGAGGGACCGGCGAGGAGGAGCGGCGCATGACCAGTCCAGCTGAGCGGCTCCGGCGCGGACGGGCCGTCCGCAAGATCACCGGCCGCGCCGCGCACGGGCGGTGGACCGCTTCACCGGACCGGCCCGACCCCATCGGCGTACTGCGGCGGCAGGGCACCGACCGGGTGCCCGAACTGCTGCCGATCCGCTACGGCCGAATGGCGGCATCGCCGCTCGCCTTCCTGCGTGGCGCGGCCGCCGTCATGGCCGCCGACCTGGCCGCCGGGCCGCAGACCGGCCTGACCGTCCAGCTGTGCGGGGACGCACACCTGCTGAACTTCGGCGTGTTCGCCTCGCCCGAACGCGCCCTGCTCTTCGACCTCAACGACTTCGACGAGACCTTCCCCGGCCCCTTCGAATGGGACGTCAAACGGCTCGCCGCGAGCGTCGCGGTGGCCGCCCGAGACAACGGGCACGGCGACGAACGCGCCGCGAGAGCGGCCCGTCGCGCCGCCCGGGCCTACCGCCGCACGATCCGGGAGCTCGCCGGACACCGCGAGCTGGACGTCTGGTACCACCGGATCGACACCGCCGACCTGCTGCCCCTCATCCGCACGCCCGAACTGCGCGACCGGGTGGAGGCCAACCTGGCACGCGCCCGCCGCCGCACCAGCCTGCGCGCGCTCGGCAAGCTCACGGAGGTCCGCGACGGGCGCCGGCGCATCATCCACGATCCGCCGCTGCTGGAGCCGCTCGCCCGGGCCGACTCACGGGAGGTCGACCAGATCTTCGGCAAGTACCGCAGCACCCTCCCGGAGGAACGCCGCCTCCTGCTCGACCGGTTCCGCTTGGCCGACGCGGCACGCAAGGTGGTCGGCGTCGGGAGCGTGGGGACCCGCTGCTTCATCGTGCTGCTGCTCGGGCGCGACGCCGACGATCCACTGTTCCTGCAGATCAAGGAGGCCGTGCCGTCGGTCCTGCAAGGGCATCTCCCGGACGACGGGCACGATCACCAAGGGCACCGGGTGGTCGCCGGTCAGCGGCGCATGCAGGCCGCGGGCGACATCTTCCTCGGCTGGACGACCGGACCCGCCGGGCGCCATTTCTACGGCCGGCAGCTGCGCGACATGAAGGGGTCCGCCGATGTCGCGGGCATGTCCCCGGGCCTGCTCGCCCAGTACGCCGAGTTGTGCGGCAGGGCCCTGGCCCGCGCCCACGCCCGTACCGGCGACCGCATCGCCATCGCCGGCTACCTCGGTGGCGGCGACACCTTCGACCGCGCCGTGGCCGGTTTCGCGCTCCGCTACGCGGACCGGACCCTCGCCGACCACGCGCTGCTGACCGCCGCCGTCGCCGACGGCAGGATCACCGCCACCAGCGGCGTCTGATCGGCGGGATCCGAAAGGGACGGCCTAGCGGATCTGGTCGGCCGCCCACGCGGCCCACTCGCGGCGCATCGCGTTGAAGCGGAGGCCGTACTCCAGGGCGATCTTGCCGTTCACCGAGAGCGGGTCGTCGCCCCAGTCGATGGAGTCGGCCAGTCGGCGCAAGGCCTCGTGCTCCTGCTCCGACAGCTCCATGAGTTCGGTGAGGTAGCTCCGCGCCTGGTCCGGCGTGATCACGTTGAGGAAGAACACCCGCAGCAAGATGTCGCTCCTGGTGTTGCGTTGGGGCTTGATCTCCGTCAGCCAGTGGCGCAGCTCCGCCAGACCCTCGTCGGTGAGGGTGTACTCCTTGCGGCCGCGCGGGCCCTGAGCCGAGACGCTGATCAGCCCGTTGTTGGCGAGCTTGGACAGCTCCGTGTACATCTGGCTCTGCGTGGCGGGCCAGACGTTGGCCAAAGAGGTCTCGAAGCGCTTCAGCAGGTCGTAGCCGCTGGCGGGGCGCTCTGACAGGAGTCCGAGGAGGGCGTGTCGAAGGCTCATGCCATCACTTTACCTTCCACTGTTGACATGTCGAGGGTGGAGATTCTAGTTTCTACATGTCAGAACAGGAATGTCAGCAACTCGGGGGTCTTCGATGTCGTACTTACGCACCTTCCTTCCATGGATCGTCTTCGCGGTGGTCCCGTCCGCCCAGTGGCAGTGGGGGGCGCTCGCTGGTCTGCTGGTGGCGGTGACGGTGATCGCCCAACAGCAGCGTACGGGAGTCGGCTTCGACGCTCTGATCATGGAATCCGGCTCGGCCGTCTTCTTCGCGGCCTTGGCGGCCGTCTCCTTCGCAGACCCCCATTCGGTCGTACATGCCTACTCGGCGGCGCTCTCCTCGGCCACCCTGGCCCTCATCGCTGGGGCCTCGCTGCTCGCGGGCAAGCCGTTCACGCTGGGCATCGCCAAGCGCACCACCCCACCCGAGGTCTGGAGCCTCAAGCCCTTCGTCCGGGTCAACGTGGTCATCACCACCGTGTGGACGGCCGCCTTCGCCGTCACGGCGGGTGCCCTCGCGGCTCTCGCCCACACCGGCCAGGGCCACTCCACGACGGCGACACTCGTCCAGGCCGCCGGGTTCGTCGTCCCCATGCTGTTCACCGTGCGCTACGTCGCCACTGTTCAGGCCAGGGCCAGGGTCAAGGGCAACGGCTAGGGCTGGTCGGTACCTGGCACTCGGCGCCGGACGCTCCGCTCAGCCCCCGTCACGGCACGGCCATCCCGCCAGGGGGTTCACGGGCGTACTGCCCACACGCAAGCCGAGCGGCACCGGCATCCAACCTGTCGGGGGCCGGTGGCGAGGGTGGCTGACTGTCACTCACCTTCGCGGCGCGGACAACGCGCTGGAACATCCCCGCCCTGAACCGCACCACTTGGCGCCGTATTGCACGGCCCCGCACGACCCCGCACCGCACCGCATCGCCTCGTAGTGAAGCTGACCCCCGGCGCCGGCCCGGGCCCCGGCCCTCGGCCCCGGCCGTCATGCCGCCCCTGGGGTGCGCGGTCCACCACGCCTCCGGCGCGCCGCCGAACGGGACGTACCCCCGATTGGACCCCTGAGAGCGGGAGCCGGAGTCCCGAGCCGAACCCCGGCCCGACGAGCCGCCCCGCGCCGCGCCGTCCGCACGGCACGGCACCGCTCCGCGCCCACCGCACCGCCAGATCGCCGCGCCGCCCGTGCGGCAGCGATCCCGTTCGCCCTCTTCACCGTTCAGCCCCTGGTTCTCCGGGTCCGGAGAACCCCTGCGCTTCCACCTCATCAGGAGAATGTCATGAACATGACCATTCGTCTCGCCCTGTCCGTCGCCGTCGTCGGCGCGGTCACCGCCACGACGCTGGGTCAGGCCGTCGCCGACACCCCGGCGCCGTCCGCCGCCGCGTCCGGTGCGGCGAACCCGGGCTTCCTGACCCACTTCACCCCGACCGTGCCCAATCCGACCACCGCCTCGGCGGCGCAGCTGGCCGCAGGCCGGCCGGTCGGCGCCTTCGCCACTCTGACCGCGGATTCCTCGGCGGGGGGCAGCATCAGCAGGGCGGAGGTCATCGCCCGGGCCCAGTCATGGGTCGACGCGGGCGTGCCGTACAGCATGACCAGCTACCGCACCGACGCCAACGGCAAGTACCGCACCGACTGTTCCGGCTTCGTCTCCATGGCCTGGCACCTGAACTCCTCCAGCGGGAACAACTGGGGCGAGACCACCGGCACCCTGCTGAACTACACCTCCTCCATACCCAAGGAGTCCCTCAAGCCGGGTGACGTCCTCCTCAACCCCGACTCGGGCGCCGGCGGCCACGTGGTCATCTTCAACGGATGGACCAGCTCCGATCACTCCACGTACGACGCGCTGGAGGAGTCCGGCAGCAGCGGCGCCGTCCACCACAGCATCCCCTACCCCTACTACAGCGGCCACGGCACCTTCAGCCCCCGCCGCTACGACAACATCCAGGATGCCAACAACGGTGCGGACGTCACGGGTGACGGCAAGGCCGATCTGATGGTGTTGAGCACCGACGGGACGATCGGGCTCCGTCCGGGTTCGGGGACGAGTTTCGGTGCCGGCACCACGGTCAGCGCGGGCTGGCAGAACTTCCTGGGCGGTGCCGGTCAGGGCCGTCTGTACTACGCCGACATCAACGGGGACGGGAACAAGGACCTCCTGGTCCAGGGCACGGACGGCACCATCGGCGTCCGGTTCAACAACGGCTCCGGCACCAGCTTCGGCGCCAACGTCCCCCTCTCCAGCGGCTGGCAGAACTACCTGAGCCGACCCGGCCAGGGCCGCCTCACCTTCCCCGACATCAACGGCGACGGTAAAGCCGACCTTGTCATCCAGGGCACCGATGGGACGATCGCCACCCACCTCGGCTCCGGGACCAGCTTCGGCGCGAACATCCCGCTGTCCTCCGGCTGGCAGAACTACCTGAGCCAGCCGGGCCAGGGCCGCCTGACCTTCCCGGACATCAACGGTGATGGCAAGGCCGACCTTGTCATCCAGGGCACCGATGGGACGATCGCCACCCACCTCGGCTCCGGGACCAGCTTCGGCGCGAACATCCCGCTGTCCTCCGGCTGGCAGAACTACCTGAGCCAGCCGGGCCAGGGCCGCCTGACCTTCCCGGACATCAACGGTGATGGCAAGGCCGACCTTGTCATCCAGGGCACCGATGGGACGATCGCCACCCACCTCGGCTCCGGCACGAGCTTCGGCGCGAACATCCCGCTGTCCTCCGGCTGGCAGAACTACCTGAGCCAGCCCGGCCAGGGCACCCTCTCCTTCGAGTAGCGCGGCAGAGCAGCCACGCCGGAGAGGGCGCCAGGCGCCTCAGGCCGGTGCGCCGCTCGGCTCCGCCTCCCGGGCAGCCCGGCGGCGCAGCGCGTCCTCGTCGGTGTCGGCGTCGTAGGAGATCAGCTTCGGCAGCAGGGCGGCCAGCACCGCCACCGCCGCCACACAGGCCAGGCCGCCGCCCCAGAAGGCCGATCGGGTACCGGTCCAGCCGGCCATCGTGCCCGCCCGGACCTGCCCCAGCTGCGGTCCCACGCTGTACGACAGCACCTCGATGCCCGCGAGCCGGCCCCGCAGCTCCTCCGGGATCGTCTGGTTCCAGATCGTCGCCCGGCCCAGCCCGCTCACCATGTCGCCCGCGCCCGCCACCGCGAGGCACAGCAGCACGAGCCAGATACCGGAGGACGCGCCGGCCCCTGCGACCGCCAGGCCCCAGACAGCCGCACCGAACACCACCAGCAGCCCGTGCCGGCGCACCCGGGACATCCAACCGCTGGTCATGCCCAGCACCAGCGAGCCCACCGCCCCGGCCGCGTACATCAGCCCCAGCGCCCAGACCGCGTCGAGCTCGTCCGCGAGGAAGGGGTAGATCGCGTTCGGGAAGGCGAAGAGCATCGCCGCCAGGTCGACGGCGTACGTCCCCAGCAGGACGGGCCGGCTCCACGCGTAGCGCGCGCCCTCGGCGATCCCGCGCAACGACGGGCGTTCGGCCCCCTTCACCGGCGGCGCCGGACCGAGCCGCAGGCACAGCAGCACCGAGGCGAGGAAACCGAGCACGGTGACGGAGTAGGCCGCGGCGTGACCGGCGAAGGCGACGACCACACCGGCCAGCGCCGGACCGGCGATCGCCCCGAACTGGTAGCGCAGCCCGTTGAGCGCGGCGGCGGCCGTCAGCTGCTCGTGCGGCACGATCCGCGCCATCAGCGAGTCCAGGGCCGGCCGCTGGAGCCCGCTCAGCGCCGACACCCCCGCCGCGACCACGTACAGCGGCCACAGCAGCGGATCCGGCAGCAGCGCGTTGACCAGGAGCACCAGGGCGAGCACCCCGAGCCCGGCCTCGGTCAGCAGGATCATCCGCCGCCGGTCGACCGCGTCGGCGAGGGCGCCGCCGTACAGCCCGAAGACCACCAGCGGCACGAGCTCCACCGCACCCATCGCACCCACCGCCATCGGCGAGTCCGTCAGGTGCTTGATCTGCAGCGGCAGCGCGATCATCGCCATGAACGAACCGAAGTACGTCACCGTGCCCTGGTAGAACAGCAGCCTGAAGTCCCGGCCGGATCGGAACGGGGCGAAATCGGGCAGGACGGCGGACCATCGGGAGGTGCTCACGAGAGGCCATCGTCCGTGGACGCCGCGGACGGGGCAACGGATTTTCCGTGCATCCGCCCCGTATCGATCACAGACGGGCGAATCCGGAGCCCGGCGCGTGGCATCGCGGGCTCGCCATGGCACCCATGGGTCATGCCGCCGGTATCAGCGTTCCTGCGTACGGCAGCGTCGTACGCCTGGCGCCTGCTGGTGGTCGGCGCCGCCGTCTACGCGCTCTTCGCCGTGCTCGGCCGTTTCCACGAGATCGCCGTGGCACTCTTCCTCGGCCTCGTCGTCACCGCCCTGCTGTGGTGGCCCACCCGGCGCCTCGCGCGCGCCCTGCCCCGCTCGGTCGCCGTCGCGGTCATCCTTCTCGGCAGCGCGCTGGTCCTGCTGGGCGTGCTGACCCTGGTCGGCACGGCGGTCGCGGGGGAGAGCACCACCTTGGCCCGGGAGTTCCGTCAGGGACTCTCCAGCATCGAGGAGTACCTGGTGAAGCCGCCCTTCCGGCTGAACCCGAACGCGCTCTCCGACCTCCAGTCCCGCCTCGGCGACTACCTGTCGAGCCACCGCTCCACCCTGCTCAGCCAGGCGCTCAGTGGAGCCGGGCGGCTGGTGCACGTCCTGACCGTGCTCGCCCTCGGGGCCTTCTGCTCCTTCTTCTTCCTGCACGGCGGCGACCGGCAGTGGTCCTGGTTCTGCGCGCAGCTGCCCCGGTCGGTGCGCGCCCGCGTGGGCCTCGCAGGCGCCGCGGCCTGGCGTACGTTCACCGGCTACACCCGCGGGATCGTCCTCGTCGCGGCGACGAACGCGCTCCTGGTGGGGGTGGCCCTGTACTTCCTCGGGGTCCCGCTGGCCGTGCCGCTGGCCGTGCTGGAGTTCTTCGCAGCCTTCATCCCGCTCATCGGATCGCCGGTCGCGCTGGCGGTGGCCGCGGTGGTCGCGCTCGCCGCGAAGGGCCCCTTCGTCGCGGGCCTGGTGGTCGCGCTGATCGTGGTCATCGGCCAGATCGAGGGCCATCTGCTGCATCCGCTGGTGATGAGCCGGGCGGTCCGGCTGCACCCGCTGGTGGTGGCGATCTCGGTGGTCGCGGGAGCCATCGCCGCCGGGGTGGTCGGCGCGGTGGTCGCGGTCCCGCTGGTCTCGGTGACCTGGTCGGTGCACACGGCGCTGCGCGACGCCCGCCTCGGCTCCGGCGGCCCGACGACCGACGACGACTGAGCGGGCGGACGGCGGACACTGTCGGTCGCGTCCTGCACAATCGCCTGATGAGCGATGAAGACCCCTACCTGTGGCTGGAAGACGTATCCGGCGACGCCGCCCTCGCCTGGGTGCGGGAGCGCAATGCCGAGACCGTGGACGAGCTGACCGGTTCCCCCGGCTTCAAGGTCCTCGAGCAGGAGATGCGCGAGGTGCTGGACGACGACGGCCGGATCCCCTACACCGTCCGTAGAGGCGGCCACCTCTACAACTTCTGGCAGGACGCCGACCACGTACGCGGCCTGTGGCGGCGGACGACGTTGGAGGAGTACCGGACCGACCACCCGGCCTGGGAGGTGCTCCTGGACCTCGACGCGCTCGCCGAGGCCGAGGGCGAGAAGTGGGCCTGGGCGGGCAGCCGGGTCCTGGCCCCCGAGCACCGGCACGCCCTCGTCCTGCTGTCCCGGGACGGCGCGGACGCCTGCGTGGTGCGCGAGTTCGACCTGGAGACGCTGGAGTTCGTCGAGGACGGGTTCGCCGTCGCCGAGGCCAAGACCCGGATCGGGTGGATCGACCACGACCGGGTCTGGATCGGCACGGACTTCGGCGCCGGCTCGATGTCCGCGTCCGGCTACCCGCTCCAGGTCCGCCGCTGGCGGCGCGGTACGCTCCTCACGGACGCCGAGCTGGTCTACGAGGGCCGACCGACGGACCTGTCCGCCTCCGGATGGCACGACGACACCCCCGGCTTCGCGCGGGACTTCGTCCACCGGCAGATCGACTTCTGGAACCAGGAGCTCTTCCTGCTGCGGGAGGACGCCGCCGGCCCGCCCCTGAAGATCGACGTCCCGGACGACGCGGGCGCCTCCGTCCACCGCCGATGGCTGACCGTCACCACCAAGTCGCCGTGGCTCGGCCACCCCGCGGGCAGTCTGCTGGCCTTCGACCTCGACGCCTTCCTGGCGGGCGAGCGGGAGGCCGAGGTGCTGTTCACACCGGACGAGCGCACCGCGCTCGCCGGGTACAGCTGGACCCGCGACCACCTCATCCTCAGCACCCGCGCGGACGTCTCCTCCCGGATGGAGCTCCTCACCCCGGGCGAGGGCGAGGGCACCGGCGGCTGGCGTCGCGCACCGCAGCCCGGCCTGCCGCCGCTGTCCACCGCCTCGGTCACCGACACGGACCCGGACGTCGGCGACGAGTACTTCCACCAGGTCTCCGGCTTCCTCCAGCCCGCCACCCTGTACCGGGGCACGGCCGGTGACGACGGCGAGAGCGAGACCCTCAAGCAGAGCCCGGCCCTCTTCGACACCGCCGGCCTCGCCGTGCGCCAGTACTTCGCGACCTCCGCGGACGGCACGAGGGTGCCGTACTTCGTCGTCGGACCCGAGGACCGCCCGGGCCCCGGCCCCACCCTGCTCTACGGGTACGGCGGCTTCGAGATCTCCATGGTCCCGCACTACAGCGCGGTCACCGGACGGGCCTGGCTCGCACGCGGCGGCACGTACGTCGTCGCGGGCATCCGGGGCGGGCACGAGTACGGGCCCGCCTGGCACAAGGCGGCCCTCGGCGCGAACCGGGTCCGGGCGTACGAGGACTTCGCCGCGGTCGCCCGGGACCTCACCGCCCGGGACATCACCACCCCCGCCCAGCTGGGCATCGAGGGCGGCAGCAACGGCGGGCTGCTGATGGGCGCCATGCTCACCCGCGACCCCGAACTGTTCGGCGCGGTCGTCGCGCACGTACCGCTGCTCGACATGCTCCGCTTCCACAAGCTGCTCGCCGGAGCCAGCTGGATCGCCGAGTACGGGGACCCCGACAACCCGGCCGACCGGGCGCACCTGGAGGGGATCTCCCCGTACCACCGGATCCGGGCGGACGGGCCCGCGTACCCGCCGCTGCTCCTGCTGACCTCGACCCGCGACGACCGGGTGCACCCCGGCCACGCCCGCAAGATGGCCGCCCGGCTGCGCGAGTACGGGCATCCCGTCCTCTTCCACGAGCACCTCGGGGGCGGCCACGCGGGCGCCACCGACCACCGGCAGACGGCCTTCAACGAGGCCCTCGTCCACACCTTCCTGTGGGAGCGGCTGACCCCGCGGAACTGATCGGCACCGGGCGCCCCAGGTGAACGGGAGGCATCCGTACGGGGGATTTGCGGGGCCAGACGCTGCCTGGGGCCGGGTTGTGCTCCACCATCGGCGGATGTGACCCCGGCCAGGGAGGACCCCATGAGTACCCCGTACGCGTCCGCCGCCCCGTACTACGCCCGCTACCGGCCCCCGTACCCGGCGGAGCTCTACGCGCTCCTCGCGGACCGGTTCGCGCTCGACGGCTCCCAGACCGTCCTGGACCTCGGCGCCGGACCGGGCACGATCGGTCTGCCGCTGGCTCCGCTCGTCGAGCAGGTCTACGCGGTCGACCCGGAGCCGGCCATGCTCGCCGAGGGGTGCGCACGCGCCGAGGAACAGGGCCGCCGGAACATCTCCTGGTTGCGGGGCGACGCCGCCGACATCGGCCGGCTGTGCCTGCCCCGGATCGACCTGTGCGTCATCGGCGACGCGTTCCACCGGATGGACCGGGCGCGGGTCGCGGCCGACCTGGACGCCGTGCTCGCACCACGGGGCGGGATCGCCGTCGTCACCTCCCTGGCGGCGGCCTGGCCGGCCGTCGTCGACGAGGTGCGCGCCCGCTTCCTCGGACCCGGGACGGGGACGGGGACGGGGACGGGGACGGCGTACGGAGCGCCGACGCGGCGGGCCGACACGCCCGCGGACCACGTGCGGGACGCGGAGGACCAGCTCGCGAAGTCGGAGTTCTCCCGCGTCGGGACCACCATGTGGGAGCGGTCCACGCGCTGCACCGTGGACCAGGTGATCGGCCTGCAGTTCTCCCGCGCCTCCTCCCACCCGGCCCTGCTCGGCGACCGCAAGGACGCCTTCGCGTCCGAGTTGCGCCGCGCCCTGCTGGACCACGACCCCGGCGGTACCTACATCCGTACCGTCACCGTCGCGGCCACCGTCGCGACCCGGCCGCGGCGGTGACCGCGGCTTCACCTCACCCGGCTCGCTGATCCGCTCCGGCCGCGGGTGTGCGGTGCGCGAACCGGTCGGCCGCGCGTCGGCCGCGGCTCTCCAGGGGCAGCACCCCGGTGGCCGCGGCCAGCCCGAACGGGGGCATGTCGAAGTAGATCGACTCGTACGAGCCCTCGGGCACGACGTAGGACTCGTGCCAGAGCCCCACGTGGCGGCGCAACTGCCCCGCGCGGTCCTTGCGGTTGATGATCGACCAGGCCTTGTGGTGGAGCATGTCCGGGGCCGCGGCGTACGCGTAGAGCTTCTCCTTGGACTCCCAGTACTGGACCACGTAGTAGGTGCGGGGCGAGGCGGTGAGCAGGACATGGCCGAGCAGACCTCGGGTGGGGTGCTTGGCGAGCTCGCGGAGCATGCGCGGCATGGCCAGGACCACCGGAACCCAATGGTGCACGGCCCAGAAGTGGTTGATGCGCATTCCGATGAGCAGGACGACGACGTCCCCCTCGGCGGCTGCGGTGGTACGGCCCGGTAAGGGTTTCGCGAACATGCCGGCCTCCCGATCGCCTTGTTGGATAGCACTGCTGTCCAACCGTCACATGATTGGATAGTGACACTCGCCAAGGGAAGGTTCAAGAGATTGCGGCTCGCGGAACTCAGTGAGCGGAGCGGCGTGGCCATCGCCACCATCAAGTACTACCTGCGCGAAGGGCTGTTGCCGCCGGGCCGCCGCGTGAGCGCGACGACCGCGGACTACGACGAAGGCCATCTGCGCAGACTGCGGCTGGTCCGCGCGATGATCCAGGTCGGCCAGGTGCCGGTGGCGAGGGTCCGGCAGGTGCTCGCGCACGTCGACG
This sequence comes from Streptomyces sp. BF23-19, assembly GCF_041106355.1. NCBI lineage: Bacteria > Bacillati > Actinomycetota > Actinomycetes > Kitasatosporales > Streptomycetaceae > Streptomyces > Streptomyces sp. BF23-19. The sequence goes on from NZ_JBGBPT010000010.1 coordinate 116,469, forward strand.
ACGAGTCCCTGGGCCGGACGATGCGCCTGGGCGCGGCCCTGTGGGCCCTGCCCCACGAGCCCGAACAGGCCGACGGCAAGGGTGAGGGCGGCGAAGACGGTGACGGCGAGGACGAGGCCATGACCGCCGCGCGCGCCGAGGTCGACCAGCTGCTACGGACGCTGGGCTGGTCCACGGCAAGGGAGTTGGGGGAACTCTCCCCGGTGCACCGCTCGCTCGTGGCGGCGGTGGCCACGCTGACGCGGCTCGGCTATCCGTGGGACGCCGCGCTCATGGCCCCGTACGCGCGGCTGATGCACGAAGTGGCCGTGCGGGACCTGGACTTCGTGGAGACCTTCCCCTCGGAGGCGGAGAAGGTCGAGACCGCCGTGGCGGCGACCATCCTGTTCCAGCCGGTACTGAAGGCGCTGCACCGGCTGGCCCAGGAGGAGGAGTCGGCCCGCCGGTACGGACTGGAGTGACCCGCCGCCGGTGCCCCCGATCACGGGTCAGGGGGTCGGGGTTCCGCCCGGGGCCGGTGCGTCGGCGAGTGCGGTGAGCAGTTCCTGCTCGCGGGCCGTGCTCAGACCGGCTCGGCGGGGGCGGTCCAGTCCCTCTGCGCGTTCCCACCGCAGGAGGTCCGCCAGCATTTCGGCGCGCGGGCGGTCGCGCAGCCCGGCCGCGTGGGCCGCGGCTCCGCTGCGGGCGCAGAAGCCGGCCCACTTCGGATCCGGCATCCACATGGCCATCGACTCCGGGCCCATGAACGCCCCGACGCCCTGGTCGAGGAGCCACTGCGGGTCCGCCACCGCCACCGGTCCGGTGTACCCGGCCGCACCTGCCGACAGGGTGACCCAGTCGTCGAAGGGGACGACGGGTCCGACGGCGTCGAAGGTCCCGGTGGTGCCCTGCTGGGCGAGGTCCAGGAGCCAGGCCGCCAGGTCGCGCACGTCGATCGCCTGCGTCGGCACGCCGGCCGACCGGGGGAGGAGCACGGGCTGGTCCACCTCGCGCGCGAAGCGCGCCGGCCAGTACCCCGACCGTCCGCTCGCGTCGCCCGGGCCGCCGATCAGACCGGCCCGGGCGATGACGAGCCGGTCTCCCACCGCGGCGCGCGAGGCCTCCTCGCAGGCGACCTTCGCCTCCCCGTACTCCTCCCGCCCCACGTAGGCGCCCTCGGCCGCCGGCAGCAGCGCGGCCGACTCGTCGGCGCCGACCGTGCCGTGGTCGGCGTAGGCGCTGATGGAGGAGACGTAGGTCCAGTGCCGGGCCCGCCCCGCGAGGGCCGCGAGCGCGCCGCGGACGAAGGCCGGCTGCCAGGACACCTCGATCACGGCGTCCCAGTCGCGGTCGCGTTCGAGGAGTTCCGCGTAGGCGGACTCCTCGTTCCGGTCCGCCGCCACCAGCCGCGCACCGGGCGCGACGGCTCCGCTCTCGCCGCGCGCGAGGCAGGTCACCCTGTGCCCCCGCTCCAGCGCCTGCCGCGTGATCTCACGCCCCAGCCATGCGGTCCCGCCCAGTACAAGAAGATCCATCAGGCCACCTCAGCACATCGCGACCACCGCCGCGATACCGGTTCGCGCTCGGCGAAGGGGGACCCGGGTGCGTGCGGGTACGGATCCGGCCATGCCCCTCCGGGCGCCGTCGGCCGTGTGCGGAAAGGCCGTCCACCGCGTCAGGCGGGCTTCGCCCACTCCTCGCGCAGCATCCCGAAGAGCACGCTGTCGTAGCGCTTGCCTTCCAACAGCACGGCCGACCGGCGGCGGCCTTCCTCGCGGAAGCCCAGCCTGCCGAAGGCCCGTACGGCGCGCTCGTTGCCGCTCCAGGTGTCCAGTTCCAGGCGGCTCAGGCCGTAGGCGCCGAACAGATGGTCCACGAGCAGCCGTAGCGCGTCGCTGCCGTGGCCGCGACCCCACAACTCCCGCTCTCCGATGGTGACTCCGAGCGTGGCCACTCCCGCGTACGGGTCCAGGTCCCGGTAGTCGACCATGCCTATCACCCTGCCGTCCGCCCGGTCCTCGACCGTGAACACGGCCGACTCCCGCGGGCTCAGCCGCAGCATGGTGTCGAAGCCGAGCCCGACCGCCTCCGCCGTGACCGGGCCGAAGCACGGATCGCCGGCCGCGGCCCAGCGGACCACCTCCGGATCGTTGCGCCACCGAAGGTGATGCTCCGCGTCCTCGGAGCGCAGTGCGCGCAGCCGTACCAGTCGTCCTTCGAACATTGCGTGATCCTCATCGATTCGTCCTGCGGAGTCGATCATTGCGCCGGTCCGAGGTGCCGCCGAACGTCCCGCCGCATGCAGACGCGCGGCCACCGGTCCAGGCCGTGCGCCGCCTCGCGCTCGCGGATCTCCCGGAGGCCCGCGGTGAGCTCCGCGTCGTCCAGCCGCCGGAACCCGCAGCGCGCGTAGTACGGGGCGTTCCAGGGGACCTCGGTGAAGGTGGTGAGGGTCAGGGCGGGCACCCCCGCGCGCCCGGCGAACTCCGCCAGGTGCTCCAGCAGCCCCCGGCCGAGCCCGCGGCGCGCGTGGTCCGGGTGCACGGACACCTGCTCGACGTGCAGGTTCCCCTCGACGTGCTCGGCGATCAGATAGGCGACCGGGGTGCCGGTGGCGTCGACCGACACCCAGGCCAGCCCGGCCCGTCGGTAGGGGTCGAGCTCGTCGAGTGTCAACGGCTCGTCGTCGGCGATCTCCGGCATGCCGATGTCCCGGAAGCAGCGACCGGCGGCCCTCTCGATGTCCTGGAGGACGGTCAGCTCGTCCCACCGTGCGGGGCGGACAGTGATAGCGATGGCCATGGCCGCATTGTCGCTGGCGGCTCGCGCGAGGGCATCCGATTATCGGACCTGCGGGTGATCCCCGCTCGCCGAGGGCGGGCTCTGTGCTCCGTCCGAGTTCTCTTGGGTGCCCGTTCGGCCGCAGCGCCGAGGGAGTGATCATCATTCTGGTCCCACATCGCTTTGATACGGCTATGCCACGAATGCGACGGAGACAACCGACCAAGGCGTGGGGCGCCGTGGCTGCGGTGACGGGGGCCATGCTGGTCGTCGCCGCAGCGCCGGGCCGGGCGCCCGACGCGGACACCGCGGAGGGGACCCTGGCGGGCCCGCCGCGCGAGGCCGCGGTCACCCTGCTGGTCGGGAGGGTGCTGGACGAGGGCCGCGCGTCCGGCGACGGGCCGTGCGCGGTGCGCATGTTCCGGCCCGGCCTGTGCAGCGGCTGGCAGGAACAGCGGGTACGAGCCACCGCGCGCGGTGTGGGATCCGTCGTGAAGGAGCCCGCCCTCGGCGACACGGCCCGGACCGCCCGGACCGACGTACTCCCCACGGACTCCGGCGGGCCGCTCCAGATCGCCCTCGCCGAACCGGGCCGCCTCACGGACGTCACGGTACGAGACGGACACGGCCGCCACCTCGCCGGTGAACTCGCCCCGCACAGCGAGCGCTGGCTCAACAGCGAACCACTGCGGGCCGGGGAGACCTACACGGTGCAGGTCGGCGCCCTGGACCCGGACGGGACCGCCGTCGGCGTGACCATGGCGTTCCGGACCGCGCCGCCCGCGGACGGGGGCCGGCTGACGGTCGAGTTCGGGCCCGGCCCCGGCACGTACGGAGCGGGGGAGATCGTGACGGCGAGCCTCAGCCGCCCGGTGCCCGCCGACGACCTCCCGGCCCGCGCCCGGCTGGAGCGGGGCCTGCAGGTGACCTCGGAACCCCATGTCGAGGGCGCGTGGCACTGGGTCGACGAATCGACCCTGCACTTCCGGCCGCGTACGTACTGGCCCGCCCACACCGTCGTCCGCGTGCGCAGCGGTCTCGACGGGGTCGAGGTCGGGGACCAGGACTACGGCGGCCCCTCCGACGCCGTGCAGTTCACCATCGCGGACCGGATCGAGGCCGTCACCGACTCCGCCACCCACCGGATGACCGTACGCCGCAACGGACGGGTCATCAGGACCATCCCGGTCACCACCGGCAAGGAGGGCTTCCGGACCCGCAGCGGCATCAAGGTCGTGCTGCGCAAGGAGCCCAAGGTCCGCATGCGCGGTGACACCGTCGGCATCAAGCGCGGCACCAGCGAGTTCTACGACCTGCCCGTCTCCTACGCGACCCGGGTGACCTGGAGCGGCGAGTACATCCACGCCGCGCCCTGGTCGGTCGAGGCGCAGGGCGAGGAGAACGTCAGCCACGGCTGCACGGGCATGAGCACCGAGGACGCCGCCTGGTTCTTCGACACCGTCCGCGAAGGGGACATCGTGGAGGTGGTCAACAGCGGCGGAGAGAAGATGGCCCCCTTCGACAACGGCTTCGGGGACTGGAACGTCGACTGGCGTACCTGGCTGGCGGGCAGCGCCCTGGCCACCGTCGACGGGAGCCCGCAGGATGCGTCGGTCACCCCCGTTTCGTCGCGGCTGCACCCGACCACCTGACCCTGCCCCGGGCCGGGCGCCGCGGCCGCCCGGCCGACCGGGGTGCCCGAACCCGGTCGTCGGCGGCGCGCACCGGACTACGATCACCGCATGATCAAAGGAGTGATGTTCGACTTCTCCGGCACGCTGCTGCGCGTCGAGTCGACGCAGGAGTGGCTCGCCGCCGCCCTCGCGGAGACCGGCATCCCGTCCGGCGAGGAGGAGTTCGGCGAGACGGCACGGCGGCTGACCGAGTACGGCGCCCTGCCCGGCGGGCCATCGCCCCAGCACATGCCGGCCCACCTCGAAACCCCGTGGGACCAGCGCGACATCAGCGCGGAGCGGCACCGGGCCGCCTACTGCGGCCTGATCCACGCTGCCGGGGTCACGGATCCGGAGCTGGTGCGGGCGCTCTACGACCGCCACATGACCCCGGCCGCCTGGCGCCCCTACCCGGACACCGAACCGACCCTGCGCGCACTGCGCCGCCGAGGGCTTCCGGTGGCCGTGGTCAGCAACATCGGATGGGACCTGCGGCCGGTCTTCCGCGCGCACGGGCTCGACGCACTGGTCGACGCCTACGTGCTCTCCTTCGAGCTGGGCGTCCAGAAGCCCGATCCGGTGATCTTCAAGGCCGCCTGCGACCGGCTGGGCCTGGCCCCGGCCGATGTGCTGATGGTCGGAGACAGTCGCGAGGCGGACGGCGGCGCGCGGGCGCTCGGCTGCCCGGTGCACTTCGTCGACCACCTCCCCGTCGACCGGCGCCCCGGCGCACTGGCCCCGCTCCTGGACCTGCTCGGGCCCGCCTGAACCGGCTCCCCGGGGGTTGGGCGGGGTGGCACGCCCTGGCCGCGGCCGACACCCCCTGCGGCCCGACTGTGGCGGCCGCGCACATGGGAGCGGCCCACGGTGTCCCGGATGATTCCGGGCATGACAAGCGGATACCTTCCCGTGCCCCCTCCCGCGCCTCACGCGACAGCCGCCACCGCGGGCACCGACCTGGCGGGCCGCACCGCCCTGGTGACCGGCGCCGGCAGCGGCATCGGGCGGGCCTGCGCCTCGGCGCTCGCCGCGGCCGGGGCCCACGTCCACGTGGTGGACATCGACGCCGCCACGGCGAAGGCCGTCGCCGAGACGATCGGCGGGCGGGCGCACGTGGTGGACCTGGCCCGGGCCGAGACCGTCGAGGAGCTGCCGACCGACATCGACATCCTGGTCAACAACGCCGGGCTGCAGCACGTCGCCCCGCTGACCGAGTTCCCGCCGGACCGCTTCGCCCTCATGCAGCGCGTGATGGTGCACGCCCCGTTCCTGCTGATCCGCCGGACCATGCCGCACATGAGGGCACGCGGCTGGGGCCGCATCGTCAACATCTCCAGCGCGCACGGGCTGCGCGCCAGCGCCTTCAAGGCCGGATACGTGACCGCGAAGCACGCCCTGGACGGGCTGAGCAAGGTCGCGGCCGTCGAAGGGGCCCCGCACGGCATCACCAGCAACTGCGTGAACCCCGCCTACGTCCGCACACCACTGGTCGAGCGGCAGATCGAGGCCCAGGCCGCCGCCCACGGCATCGACACCGGTCAGGTGGTGTCCGACGTGCTGCTGAGCCGCTCCGCGATCAAGCGGCTGATCGAACCGGCGGAGGTCGCCGCGGCCGTCCTGTGGCTCTGCGGCCCGCACACCGGCTACGTCACGGGTGCCTCGATCCCCCTGGACGGAGGCTGGACCGCCACCTGACCCCGGCGGGGCCGTCAGAAACCGGGCCCGGCGCCCGTGGCACGGTCCCACCGGGAGCGGGTGGCTCCGAAGCCGCTCTCGTGCACCCAGACGTGCGTGCACCCGGGGCACTGGAGGTGGAGCATGCTGCCCGTGTTGGTGAGCAGGTAGCGCCAGTGGGTGGAGCAGGTGCGCCGCTGCTCGCAGGGTTCGCAGCCACGCGCGTCCGCACACTTCGGACAGGCCACCCAGGCACGGCGCCCGGGGTCGGCCTGCGGGTCAAGCGGCAGCACTGCCGTCTCCGCGCGCGGGCAGCACACCGGCCGCGACCAGGTCGTCGTAGAGACGCTGCTGCTCGGCGTCGAGCCCGGAATAGAGCAGGTCGTAGGCGGCCTCCTCGCCGAGGAGCACCTCCATCGGATCCCAGTCCGGGCCGAGTGCCGCCATCACCTGAGCGCGCCGGAGCACCTCCTGCGAGGTGAGGTCGACGGCGAAGTCGACCAGCTCGGACGCGTCGGAAGCACCGGAGGCGTCGGAGGAAGGGGTGGGTTCGTGGGGGGCCATGCCATCGAAGTTAGGTAGCCCTTCCTTCCCCGGTCAAGGGAGGGTGGGCGGAGTCACAATCCCCTGATCAGGGCGTGTGGGGCCCAGGGGGAGCCGCGCCGGGCGGGGCGGTGCGACCGGGAGCGCGGCGTGACAAATGTAATGGCCTGTCAAGGTGCTTCTCAGTCTGGAGGTTGATGCCCGCTTCGTCCTGACGGAGGAGGCCGCGGCGCGGGCCCGGAGCGAAGAATTGCAGAGACCTGGATCACCGGGCCCCACCGGGCCACCGACGAGGAGCCGCCGTGCCCCACACCCGCCCTGCCGACCGACCCGCACCGCGCCTGCGACGGGCCGCCTCGGCCACCGCCGTCGCCTTGGCCTTGCTGGCGGGCCTCGCGCCGGCCGCGAGCGCCGCAGTCCAGGAGGGGCAGGGCGCCTACGGGCAGGACGCCGCCCGGCGCCTGGACCCGACCCAGCTGCGGGCGGGGCTGAAGGCGATCCACGAGGCGGGCGTGTACGGCGTCTACTCCGGGGTCCGCGACGGCCGCCGGCGCTTCGACGGCGCCGCCGGTCTCGCCGACATCGCCACCGGGCGCACGGTCCGTCCCGACCTGCGGCACCGCGTCGGCAGCGTCACCAAGACGTTCACCGCCGTCGCCGTCCTCCAGCAGTCCGCGAAGGGCCGCGTGGACCTGGACCGGCCGGTCGGCGACTACGTGCCCGAGCTGCTGCCCGGCGAGCGTGGCCGCAAGGTGACCGTACGCATGCTCCTCAACCACACCAGTGGGATCCACGACTACATCGGCGACGCCTTCCCCTCCCTCCTGAAGGGGACCACGGAGAGCCTGGACGAGCACCGGTACCGCACGATCGGGCCCGCCGAGCTGATCGGCTACGGCGTGGCCAGGCCGCAACTGTTCGAGCCCGGAACCGACTGGTCCTACTCCAACACCAACTACGTGCTGCTCGGCGAGATACTCCGCAAGGTGACCGGACAGGACCCGGAGCAGGTGATCACGCGGGACGTGATCCGGCGCGTGGGCCTGCGCGACACCTACTTCCCCGGTACCGACCCGCGCATCCGCGGCGCCCACGCCCGGATGTACGAGAGCTTCTACGGGATCATCGACCCGCCGCGCGACTACAGCGACTACAACATGACCTGGGCGGGCACGGCCGGGGCCCTCGTCTCCACCCCGCAGGACCTCAACACCTTCTACCGCGCCCTGCTGGGCGGCGACGTCCTGCCGCGCCGCCAGCTGGACCAGATGCGCACCACCGTCGACGTCAAGGACCCGACGGGCGCCGTGACCCTGCGCTACGGCCTCGGCATCTACTCCCTGGACACGCCGTGCGGCCCGGCCTGGGGCCATGACGGGGGAGTCTTCGGCGCCGGCACCTGGGCCCTGTCCAGCCCGGACGGCAACCGTCAGTTCGCCATCGGGTACAACCTGATGAAGTACCAGCGTGTGAACGAGGCGGGCACCGACTTCGACCCGCACCCGGCCGACGCCGCCATGCGCGACTACCGCGACCAGGCGCTCTGCGGCGCCACCACGCCGCGCACCCCGGACCCGGCCGCGAAGAACCGCCCCGCCGAGGCCCCGTCGGCCCAGGCCCCGGCCGATCGGCCGGTGGTACTGCCCCCGACCATGCCGGCGCTCCCCGGGCCGCTCTCGGCTCCCCTTCGCTGACCGGGCACAGGCGCGCCACCGCCCGACCGCTGTTCCTAGCAGCGCGCGTACTCCTTCGCCCCTGCCTGGGGGGCCACTTTCGAGCCCTGCCAGGAGGTTTCCGAGTCCGAGCTGCCCCTGGCCGACGGCAAGTCCGTCACCACCTGCGAGATCTACCTGGTTCCGGAGAACGTGCAGCCCGCGTTCGTCGGCTTCCAGGGCGACCGGGACAACCGCTCCCCGAGCAACGAGACCGGCACCGCGGCCGAGGTCGTCCGGAAGGTGGGCTGATGCCTCCGCTGCCCGTCCCGCCCGGCCAGGCCGCTCTGAACCCCGTTGCGCGACGTATCGGCCAGGACCTATCCGGCAGCGGCCGGCAGGGTCAGTTCGAAGCGGCAACCGCCGGAGACGTTGTGGACGTTCGCGTGGCCGGCGTGGGCCTCGACGATGCCCCGGACGATCGCCAGGCCCAGGCCCGCGCCCGAAGGAGGGGTACGGGCCGGGGTGCCGCGCCAGCCCGTGTCGAAGACACGCGGGAGGTCCTCCTCGGGGATGCCTCCGCAGGCGTCGGTGACCGAGACCACCACCGAGTCCGCGCGGCGTTCGGCGGCGATCGCGACCGTACCGTCGGCCGGGGTGTGGCGGATGGCGTTGACCAGGAGGTTGGACAGCACCCGGGTCATCTCCTTGCCGTCGACCTCCACCGGCAGCGAGGCGACCCCCTCGCCGACCAGCCGAACGCCGTGCTCGTGGGCGAGCGCGTCGGTGCCGGCCAAGGCGTCGCCCACCAGGTCGTGGAGGGACATCCGGGTCAGGGTGAGGGACAGCGCGCCCGCGTGGATGCGGGAGAGCTCGAAGAGGTCGCCGACCATGGAGTTGAGACGGTCCACCTCGGTGCGGATCTGCCGGTGGTAGCGGGCGGGATCGGCCGCCATGCCGTCCTCCAGCGCCTCCGACATGGCGCGCAGCCCGGCCAGCGGGGTGCGTAGATCGTGCGAGATCCAGGCCACGAGCTCCCGCCGCGAGGCCTCCAAGGCCCGCTCGCGCTCACGGGAGGCGGCCAACCGTTCGCTGGTGAGGGCCAATTCGCGGCTCAGCGCCGTGAACTCGGCGGGGGCGGGCACGGTCGGCGCCACGAACGTGCCTTCCTCCCCGAAGACCCGGGCCGCACCGACGAGTTCCCGGCAGCGCCGCACGACCTGACGGCCCAGCAGCAGCGCGGTGGCCATCGAGACGGCCGCCGCCGTCGCGACGACCAAGGTCACGACGGTCAGGTCGTGGGAGGACAGGAACATCGCCCAGGCCACGGTCAGGGTTCCGGCGAGCATCGCGGACACGGCGACCGCGGCGACGATCGCGAGGGAGACGGCGACGCTGCGTCGGCGCAGTATCCGCAGCGCCACGGCCCCGAGCAGGCCGGCCGCGCCCGCGCCGAGGAGCGCGTACAGGGCGATCAGCAGAAGGTCACGCATGGCCGTCCTCCGTCCGGAAGGCGTGGTCGGACCCGGTGTCCGGGTCCGCCTCGAAGCGGTAACCGGCACCCCAGACGGTCCGGATCAGCTGCGGGCTCCCCGGATCGTCCTCGATCTTTCCCCGGAGCCGCCGGACGTGCACGGTGACCGTCGACAGGTCGCCGAAGTCCCAGCCCCAGACCTCGCGCATCAGCCGCTCCCGATCGCAGACCTGGCCGGGGTGGCGCAGGAAGTAGGCCAGGAGATCGAACTCCCGCAGGGTGAGCGCGAGCTCCCGACCCTCCTTGTGGACCCGGCGGGCCGCCGGGTCCAGCACCAGGCCCGCCACCGAGACCCGCGGACCGCCCTGCGGGCCGCCCTCCGAAGCATCGGCCGGGGCGCCGGCCTGCGCCCGGCGCAGTACGGAGCGCACCCGCAGCACGAGCTCCCGCGGGCTGAACGGCTTGGTCACGTAGTCGTCCGCGCCCACCTCCAGGCCCAGGATCCGGTCGTCCTCGTCGCCGCGCGCGGTGAGCATGATGACGGGGACGGGCCGGCGACCCTTCTCGCCGGCACGCAGCCGGCGGCAGACCTCCAGCCCGTCCATCCCCGGGAGCATCAGGTCGAGGACCATCAGGTCGGGCCGGTGCTCCTCGGCGGCGCGCAGTCCGGTCGGGCCGTCCGCCGCCAGACGGACCGCGAATCCGGCCCGCTCCAGGTACCCGGCCACGACCTCCGAGACCGTCGGATCGTCGTCGACGACCAGAACGCTCCCCTGGGCGCCGACCGCGGCACCGGTCCGGGTGGTCCCTTCGGCGCCGGCCCGGGCCGTCCCCTCGGCGCCGGGTCCCTCGTTCGTACTCTCCGTATCGCTCACTGCCATGCCCCCAGGCTGCCACCCGTCCGGACCCGGGTGTCGCGCAGACCCCCTCCCACGGGACGGCGTCCGCGTTTCGTAAGGTCTGCGGGCCCCTTTTCCCCGGTACCGGTTCCTACGGTGTGGAGGGTGACTTCATCAGCTTGTGCTCCGCCCCGCGCGGACCTCGTACTGCCGTGCCTCGACGAGGCGCAGGCGCTTCCCTGGGTGCTGGCGCGGGTGCCGGCCGGGTGGCGCGCCATCGTCGTCGACAACGGTTCGACCGACGGCTCGGCGGAGATCGCCCGGAGCCTGGGCGCCACCGTCGTGCACGAGAGCCGGCGCGGTTTCGGCGCCGCCTGCCACGCCGGGCTCCTCGCGGCCCGCGCCGACCTGGTCTGCTTCTGCGACTGCGACGCCTCCATGGACCCCGGGCTGCTCGCCGCCATGGCGGTGCGCGTCGCCGCCGGCGAGGCCGACCTGCTGCTCGGCCGCCGCCGGCCCCAGGGGCGCGGCGCCTGGCCCGTGCACGCCCGCGCCGGGAACCTCGCACTGGCGCGGATGCTGCGCAGCCGTACCGGACTGCGGCTGCACGACCTCGGACCGATGCGGGTCGCGCGCCGCGAGGCGCTGCTCGGCCTGGAACTGACCGACCGGCGCAGCGGCTACCCGCTCCAGATGGTCGTCCGGGCCGCCGACGCCGGCTGGCGCGTCGCCGAGACCGACATCCCCTACCTGCCGCGATCCGGGAAGTCCAAGGTCACCGGCACCTGGCGGGGCACCTGGCAGGCGGTACGGGACATGCGCAAGGTGCTCGCCGAGCCGCCGGGCAGCCGGTCCGCGCCCACCGAGGGGGTTTCCGCATGAGCACCCTCCTCGTCATCGCCAAGGCGCCCGTCGCCGGCCGGGTCAAGACCCGACTCACCCCGCACTTCACCCCCGGGCAGGCCGCCGAGCTGGCACGGGCCGCGCTCCAGGACACCCTGGCCGCCGTACTGGCCACCCCGGCGCGGCGGCGCGTCCTCGTACTCGACGGACCGCCCGGGCCCTGGCTGCCCCACGGCATCGAGGTCGTCCCGCAGTGCGCGGGCGGGCTCGACGCCCGGCTGGCCGCGGCCTTCGCCCGGGCCGACGGACCGGCCCTGCTCATCGGCATGGACACCCCGCAGGTCACCCCGGACCTGCTCGCGCGCGGACTCGACTTCGGCGAGACGGACGCCTGGTTCGGCCCCGCCGACGACGGTGGCTTCTGGGCGCTCGGCCTGGCCGAACCCGACCCGGCCCTGCTCCTCGGCGTACCCATGTCCCTGCCGACCACGGGCGAGGCGCAGCGCGCCCGGCTGACCGCCTCCGGGCGGACGGTACGGGACCTGCCCGAGCTGTGCGACGTGGACACCCCGGCCGACGCGGCGCGGGTCGCCGCCGCGGTACCCGACAGCCGCTTCGCCGCCCTGCACTCCGACCTGCGCACGGTGACACGATGACCGCCCAGCTCGCCGAACCGGCGCTCGCCTGGCGGGCCGACCCCTACGCCGACGCGCTGCGCGCCGGCCAGGGCCCCCTCTACCTGCGGCGCTCGGACGGCTGGCTGCTCCCGCTGGACGTCGAGCGGTGGTGCGCCGAACCGGACGAGGCCGACGAGGGCGTCCTCGCCCGCTGTACGGGGCCCGTCCTGGACATCGGCTGCGGCCCCGGGCGCCTCGTCGCCACCCTGGCCGCGCGCGGGCACCGGGCGCTGGGGGTGGACGTCACCCCCGAGGCGGTGGCCCGTACGACGCGGGCCGGCGGCAGCGCGCTGTGCCGGTCGGTCTTCGATCCGCTGCCCGGCGAGGGTCGCTGGGGCACGGTCCTGCTCATCGACGGCAACATCGGCATCGGCGGCGACCCGGCCGCGCTGCTCCACCGCGCCGCCCGACTCGCCGCCCGGGACGGCTGCTTGCTGGTCGAGGTGACCAGCGCCGACGTGGACGAACGCGTCGAGGTGCACGTCGACGACGGCCGCGGCGGACACGGGGCGCCCTTCTGGTGGGCCCGGCTCGGCGCCCGCGCCCTGCGCGGTGCGGCCGCGGACGCCGGCTGGACCCGGTCCGAGACCTGGCAGGCCGCGGGCCGCGACTTCGTGGGCCTGCGGCGCTGATCGGGGCAGGAAGAAGCGGGAAGAAGCGGGAAGAAGCGGGAAGAAGCAGGAAGGAAGTAGGAAGGAAGTAGGAAGGAAGTAGGAAGGAAGTAGGGGGAGTCAACGCCGCACCGGCATCGACTCCCCCTACTTCCTTCCCCCTTCGTTCGTCGTCTCCTCAGCGCCGACGGGCCGCCCGTCTGCGCCCCCATGCGCGCGCCCCCGCGTACCCGGCCGTGAGCACGCCGATCGCGACCATCGCCAGCAGCCAGTTCCGCGGATAGTCCAACGGCAGCACCGACGCGTTCGCCACGCCACCGGGACGCAGGAGCGGCGGCAGGGCGATCACCGTCAGGGAACCCGCGACGACCAGCGCGGCGCGCGGCACCCCGCGCAGGCGCACGCCCGCCGCCGCGCAGAGCGCCCCGACCGCGATGACCAGCGGGGCGATCAGCCCGTCGTGCACGAGGACGCCGCCCGCGAGCCACAGGGCGATCCGCCACGGCTCGGGCTCCCGCACCAGCAGGAAGCCGCCGAACGCCATCACGACCACGCCGATCCCGCCGACCGCGTACCGGAAGGCCATCACGCCACCTCCAGTCGGCCGACCCACTTGGTCTGCAGCACGCCCGGCCGGTTCGGGGCGATGATCCGCGCCGGGTAGCCGTGGTCCAGGGACAACACCTCACCGTTCAGGCGCAGCGCCAGCAGGGTGAGCGGGTCCTGCGCGTACAGGCGGCCCATCTCCATCACCCGGTACGCGCCCACCGCTTCCAGCGACACCACCCGGCAGCGGGCGTCCGGGCCCCCGCCGGCCAGCTCCAGCAGGTCCCGTACCCGTACGCCCGTCCACCGGGCGGACTTGCTCCAGCCCTCCACGCAGGCGATGGGCAGCGTCACCTCGTGCTGCGGGAGCGCGCGCAGCTCCGCCAGGGTGAGGGTGGCCGGGCGCGGCCCGGCCAGGGTCAGCCGCCAGCCGTCCAGCGAGGCCGCCGTGACACGCGCCGCGGCGGCCGTACGGTTCACCGGCAGCCCCTGCGGTCCGTGGGCCGGGCTGCGCGGAGCGAACAGCTCCGGCGGGCCGAGCGCGGTGACGGACTGCCCGACCGTGGTCAGCGTGACCGCGCCGACCCCCGCCGCGACCGCCGCAAGCAGCTGACGCCGGTCCGGACCGTCGGTCTCGGGCAGGGCCAGGGTGCCGGGGGAGCGGCGGGTGAAGTGGTCGCGGATCCGCGGCCATCGAACGGCGACGTGCAGCAGCAGGGCCCCCAGCAGGAGCCAGGCGACGGCGTAGTGCACGGGGACGAAGGAGAACGGCCAGGGGTACCACTGGAAGGTGTTCAGCAGCCCGGTGAACAGCTGGAAGATCGCGGCGGCCACGAGCACCGCCACCGAGAGCCGTTCCAGCGCGTGGAGCACCGACCGTACCGGCGGCCACGTGAAGAGCCGTGGGTAGACCGTCCACAGCTTGGCCGCCAGCAGCGGGATCGCGGCCGTGCCGGAGGCCACGTGCAACCCCTGGGAGAGCCGGTAGCCCCAGTAGGGGCGGCTCGGCAGCCGGTCGGCCGACCAGACCGGCGGGTGCTGGAGGAAGTGGCTGAGCACACCCGTGGCGAAACAGACGACGACGGCGAGCCCGAGCAGACGGCCGATCACCGTCGCGGTGCGGGCGTCGTGCAGCCGCGCCTTGAAGGTGATCGGCGGGCCCGGGGGCGGAGTGAAGCGCATGAGCCCATGACACCGCGCCGACGCCCCCGATGGGCGGGTGGAACACCTTACGGAATGCGGACATGCGGGCCGGCGGACGCCCCTTCCGGACCCGCAACTGGAACGCTGCGGAGGTGAAACCGCGTACCGTCCCGACCGCGCCGGCGACCTTCGTCGCGCTGACCGCCGTCCTCGCCCTGACCGCCGTCCTCGTCCTGACCGTCCGCCACGACGGCTACTTCAGCGACGGCACGGGGCTGTTCCTCCGGTACGCGGCCTGCTGGGCGCTGTTCGCCCTCGCGTTGCTCGCCCTGCGCAAGGTCCCGGCCGCCCACGTGGTGCCCCTGCTCCTCGCCGGGGCCCTCGCCGTCGCCGTGACCGGGCTGGTGGCGCCGCCCCGCACCAGTACCGACTCCTACCGCTACGCCTGGGACGGCCGGGTCCAGTCGGCCGGCATCTCCCCGTACGACCACGCCCCGCAGGACCCGGGACCGGCCCGGCTGCGCGACCCCTGGCTCTTCCCCACGGGCGCCGCCTGCGCGGGCCCGGACCGTGCCCCGATTCCCGGCGGCGGCTCCGTCCCGCACTGCACCCGCATCAACCGGCCCGCCGTGCACACCATCTACCCGCCCGTCGCCGAGGTGTACTTCCTGGCGGTCGATCAGCTCTCCCCGCAGGGAGCCCGGCACAAGCCGCTCCAGATCGGAGCCGGTCTCCTCTCCCTCGGCGTGACGGGCGCACTGCTGCTGATCCTGCGCCGCCGGGGCCTGGACCCGCGCCGGGCGGCCTACTGGGCCTGGTGTCCCGCCGTACCGATCGAAGCCGTGAACAACGCGCACGTCGACGTCCTCGGCGTGCTGCTCACCGTGATCGGCCTCGGACTCGTCGCCGAACGCGGGCTCCGCCACCGGGCGGTGGGAGGCCTGGTCCTCGGCGCCGCCGTCGCCACCAAGCTGATGCCCGCCGTCGTCCTGCCAGGGGCGCTGTCGGGGGTGCGCCGGGTCCGCGACGCGGCCGCCGTCCTGGTCCCCGCCGCCGCCTTCCTCCTGCTCGCCTACCTGCCCTACCTCCTCCTCTCGCACGACTCCGTCCTCGGCTACCTCGGCGGCTACGTGGACGAGGAGGGCTACGACGACCCCTCCGCCGGCTCCCGCTACGCCCTGCTCCGACTCGCCTTGCCCGACAGCTGGGCATTCCCGGCGCTCCTCGCCGCCATGGCGGGCGTATCCCTGTACGTGATGCGGCGCGGCGACCCCGGACGCCCCTGGAGCGGCGCCCTCCTGGTCACCGGGTGGGCCTTCGTGCTCCTCACCCCCGGCTACTCCTGGTACGCCCTGCTGCTGATCGCCCTCGTGGCCCTGGACGGCCGCTGGGAATGGCTCGGCATCGCCCTTGCGGGCGCGGCGGTCTACCTCCTCGCACCCGTCGTCGGCCACCGGCCGGCGCTGAGCCTGACCGCGTACGGCGCCGCGGTCCTCGTGATCGTGGCGGCCGGAGCGGTCAGGCGGTGGCGTGGGGCCGGCGAGCGGGGCGAGAGGGCCCCGCGCCACGACCGGGTCAGGAACTCGTGAGGACGACGAGTCGCTGCGTCGCGCGGGTCATCGCGACGTAGCGGTCGACCGCCCCTTCGATCCCCGTGCCGAAGGTCTGCGGGTCGATGAGCACGACGAGGTCGAACTCCAGCCCCTTCGACAGCCCGGGGGTCAGCGACCGGACCCGGGAGGTCTCCCGGAAGGCCCCGGCCCCGATGGCCTCGGCGCCGATGACACAGGCGACCCCGTCGGCATGCTCCTCCAGCCAGCCGTCGAGGATCGTGTCCAGATCCGTGACGGAGCCGTGCGCGACGGGAATGCCGCTGCCGCGGACGGAGGTCGGCACGTTGGCGTCCGGGAGCGCTTCCCGGATGGCCGGCTCCGCCACCGCCATGACCTCTTCGGGCGTCCGGTAGTTGATGGTCAGGGAGGCCACCTCGATCCGGTCGAAGCCGATCCGCTCCAGCCGCTCCTGCCACGACTCCGTGAACCCCTGCCGGGCCTGGGCACGGTCCCCGACGATGGTGAAGCTCCGGGACGGGCAGCGCAGCAGCAGCATCTGCCACTCCGCGTCGGTCAGTTCCTGGGCCTCGTCCACGACGATGTGCGCGAACGGCCCGGCGAGCAGGTCCGGGTCCGCCCCGGGCAGCGCGTCCTCGTCGATCAGGCTGTCCTGCAGGTCCTTGCCGCGCAGCATCGTCACCGCGCCCTCACCGTCGTCATCGGCCGCGAGCAGGTCGTCGATGACCCCGGCCATGCGCTCGCGTTCGGCGGCCACCGCGGCGCCCCGCCGCCGCAGCCGTCGTGCCGACTCCGGGTCGCCGAGCCGCTGCCGCGCCGCGTCCAGGAGCGGCAGGTCGGACACCGTCCAGGCCTGCGCGTCCGCGCGCTGCAACGTCGCCACCTCCTCGCGGCTGAGCCACGGAGCGCACATCCGCAGGTAGGACGGTACCGACCACAGGTCCCCGACGAGATCGGCCGCGTCGATCGTCGGCCACGCGCGGTCGAGCGTCCCGATCAGTTCCTCGTCGTACCGCAGCGATCTGCGCAACAGGTCGGGCGAGAGGTCCTCGTCGTCGAACTTGTCGAGCAGGATCGTCACCAGCTCCTCCCAGATCTGCTCGCGCGCCTCGTTGTGCGGAGTACCGGCGGCGGCCTCGAACGCCTCGGCCCAGTCGTCCGGGCTCAGCCGGACGTCGGACCAGGGCGTCGTGACCGTCATCCCCTCGGTGGGCGGCTCCTCGTAGATCCTGACGGCCCTCTCGATCGCCTTCACCATGTCCGCGGACGACTTCAGGAGCGCCACCTCCGGGTCGGCCTCGGGCACGGCCGTGGCCCCCTCGGCGACGAGGTCCCGCACGGTGCAGGTCTGCACGCCCTCCTCCCCCAGGCTGGGCAGGACATCGGCGACATAGGCCAGGTAGGGCTGGTGCGGGCCGACGAACAGCACACCGCCCCGGCGGTGACCGAGGCGAGGGTCGGAGTAGAGGAGGTGGGCGGTGCGGTGCAGGGCCACGACGGTCTTGCCCGTGCCCGGACCGCCGTCCACGACGAGAGCGCCCCGCGAGCCCGCGCGGATGATGGCGTCCTGGTCGGACTGAATGGTGGCGAGCACGTCACGCATCCGCGGCGAGCGGCTGCCGCCCAGCCCGGCGATGAAGGCGGACTGGTCGTCGAGCGCGGCGTGCCCCTCGAAGGCGTCGGCGATGAACACCTCGTCCCAGTAGTCACCGATCCGGCCACGGGTCCAGCGGTACCTGCGGCGGCTCGCCAGGCCCATCGGGTCGGCGTGGGTCGCGGCGAAGAAGGGCTCGGCCGCGGGCGAACGCCAGTCGATCAGCAGCCGGTTGCCGGCGCCGTCGGTGAGACCGAGCCGCCCGATGTACACGGGCTCGGGATCGTCCTCGCCGACCATCCGACCGAGGCACAGGTCCAACCCGAAGCGCCGAAGCGCCCGCAGACGGCCCGTCAGGCGATGGATCTCCACGTCCCGGTCCATCGCCTCGCGGCCCAGACCGCCGGGAGCCCGACGCAGGGTCTCCAGACGGTCCGACAGCTCGGCGATCGTCTGCTCCAGGCTCTCCGCGACGGCCGCGAAGTGCTTCTCGTCCCCGCTGATCAACGCGGGGTCGGCCTTGGGGGCCAGGCGGGCGGGAAGGTCGAACGCACTGGTGGTCAGGGAGTTCATCTCAGCGGCTCCTCTCTGCGGTGGCACCCGCGAACTCATCGAACGACCCGTCGACCGACAACAGCACACGCACTATGGGGATCTCCCGTTTCCGCAGGTCCTGGCTTCGAGGAGCGATTCTGCGGGACGGGTGGGGCCTTGCCGCAAGCCCCCCTGTGCGTTATAACTTGAGAGCGGAAAGGAGTGGGTACTCCTCCTTCTCCCTTGATCGTCCGCTCCGTACGGACGTCCTCCCCGCCGAATGGCAGCGCGCAGCGCGCCCACCCCGGCCTTCCCGTCCGGTGAAACCGGTGCCCCCCCCGCAGGCCCACGGCCGCCCCGCCGCGCGTTCATCCGTACGGCCGAGCTGCGGATGCCGCCCCCGGCCGGCCGAGGCAGGCTGTGGGGCAAGGAGAGCCGCCATCGCCTGCCCTGGCGCAGCTTCAGCGTCATCCAACCGGATCTCGAGGGATCCACCGGCTCCCGATCCGGTAGGAGGTCAGCCATGCAGGGTGACGAGAACGCGGGCGAACTCGCGGCGCTGCGAGCCAGGGTCGCCGCCCTGGAATCGGAGGCCGCGCGACGGACTCCGCCCAAGCATCGGATGAAGTCGCTGCTGTCCGCACTGCTGATCATCATCGGCTGTGTGCTGGCGCCGCTCGGCATCGTCGCGTCCTGGACCTCCAGCATCGTGGGGAACACGGACCGCTACGTCTCCACGGTCGCCCCACTGGCCTCCGACCCCGATGTGCAGGCGGCCGCCGCGAACCGGGTCACGGCCGCCCTGATGGAGCACCTCGATCTCGCCACCCTGCTGGAGGACGTGGCCCCCGACCAACGGCCGCTGCTCCAGAAGGCACTGGGCAAGCTCGGCGGCTCGCTGGAGGGCGCGGTCAGCAGCTTCGTCAAGGAGAAGGCGCAGGACGTCATCGCCTCGGACCAGTTCGAGACGATCTGGACCAACGCCAACCGCACCATCCACACCTCGCTCGTCAAGGCCCTCACCGGCAGCGGTGACGGCGCGGTGGAGATCAAGAACGACGCGGTGACCATCGACCTCGCGCCGGTGATCGAGCAGGTCAAGACACGGCTCGTGGACGCCGGGATGGGCGTAGCGGCCAAGATCCCGGAGATCCACACCGACTTCACCGTGGTGCAGTCCAACGACATCGGCCGGGTCAAGACCGGCTTCCGGCTGCTCCAGATCCTTGGCGTATGGCTGCCGATCATCGCCGTACTGCTCGTCGCCGCGGGCGTCCTGCTCTCCGCCCACCGGCGCCGCATCCTGGTCACCGCGGCCCTCGCGGTGGCGTTCTCCGTCGCGGTCCTCGGCCTCGGGCTGACCGTCTTCCGCACGGTCTACCTCAACGCGCTCCCGGACACCGTCTCCCAGGCCGCGGCCGGCTCCGTCTACGACGCGATGATCCGCCTGCTGCGCACGACGATCCGGATGGTCGTGGTCCTCGGCATCGTGATCGCCCTCGCCGCCTGGCTCTCGGGCCCGGGCAAGTACGCCACGGCCGCCCGCCAGATCTGGCACTCCGGGATCGTCGCCACCCGCGCCACGGCCGACCGGCTGGGCCTGCGCACCGGTCCGGTCGGCCCGTTCATCCGGCGCCACCGTGCCTGGTTCACCTGGGGCCTGGTGGCGATCGCCGTCCTCGTGTACGTCCTGTGGTCCTACCCGACCGGCTGGGTGGTCGTGGGCCTCGCCCTCGCCCTGCTCTTCGCCCTCGCGGTCACGGACTTCCTCGCCGAGGACACCACCGCCCCCGTCGAGGGGACGACCCCGAGTCCGCACCCGTCATGACGGGGCGCCGTCCGGCCTCGTCCGGTACGGCCGACACGGTGCCGGCCTCCGGCCGGGAGAGCCGGCACCTCGCCCGCCGCTTCAGCCGGCCGGCGGTGGCGTCGGCCCGGCCCGGGTCAGGCCGGGACGGCGGTCACCCGGCCGGACGCGATGGAGTCCACGAGACGCTGGTGGTCCCGCTCGTTGAGGTCGGCGTAGCTCTCCGCGAACCGTACGAGCGCCTGGTCGAAGACGTCGCCACGGCCCAGGTACGCCGCGACGGCGATCCGGTCGCCGGACCGGGCGTGCGCCCGCGCCAGGGTCACGCCGCAGAGCGAGGCGAAGACCCGCATGCCGCGCGGCACCATCCGGGCGGGTTCGGCGATTCCCTTCCAGTCGCGCAGCTGGCGTACGTAGAAGTCGCGTTCGACGTGGTCGAGCCCGTGGGTCTGCTGCCAGCCGAGGAAGATGTCGCTCGCGGCCTGCATCAGCCGCTGACCGGCCACGACCCGCTCGCCCCCGGTGGCGTACTCGCTGGGCCCCGCGTACGCGGCGAGCACCGAGTCACCGGCCTCCTCGGCCTGCAGGATCAGTGGGTCCTCACGGGTGTGCCGGCCAGGTCACCGGCCATGATCGCGGCGGCGCCCCGGTAGAAACGGAACGGCGACTCCGCCATCCGGCCGTAGCGGATCGGCACCAGCTCCTGCAGCCGGGTGGCGGACTGCCGCTCGATGACGTCCATCGGGTCCGCCCGGTCCGGCGACGGTTCGAAGTCCCCGTGGGCGGATCTCGGGGCGGCCGTCCGGGCCGCCCGGCCCTTCGCGGCCCGGTCCTCGGGGGAGAGCCGTGGACCGCCGCCCGCAGAGGTCCTCGTCGTGGCCGAGGTCGCGTCGCGCTTCGTCATCGTCGTTGACCTCCCGGCCACCAGGACCCCTGTTCACCAGCATGGCGCTCACCCCACACCGCTGCCCCACGGGCGCCCGTACGGTCTCTCAGCGACTCTCCTGCCGCAGGCCGCTCGGCACCGGGCTGCCCAGCCGCCGGGCCAGGTACGGCTCCTGCGCAAGGGCGGCGCCCAGGGTGACGCCGATGGCCACCGCCACGCACAGCACGATCAGCCACGACAGGATGACGAACACCGAGCCCGTGGACCCGTACGTGGCGAGCGCCCGGTTGAGCGCGACCGGCATGTAGAACCGTGCGCCCAGCGACAGCACGGTCACCGCGGCGGCGGTGAGGAGCGCCCCGGGCAGCAGCGGCGGCCATCCGATCACCCCGCCCAGCAGGAGGTGCTGGCTCCACCACCAGGCCGCCGTCTGGAGCAGGAGCGTGAGCGGGATCCCGAGCCACAGGCCGAGTCCGAATCCGTCGCGAACCGGCCCCTGGAAGATCAGCAGGACCATCCAGGCGGCGATCCAGGCGAACCAGCGCCAGATCGCGACCCGCGTCCCGCCCCGCGGGATCTGCCAGGCACGCTTGCACAGCCGCTGCATGGCACGGCTCACCGCGGTCGCCGACAGCAGCACGATCACGGCGCCGACCCCTCCCACCGCGTTGCGGAGGTCGTCCTCGCCGGAGCCGTCGAACATGTTGCTCAGCTGATCGTTCGCCTGACCGGTGAGCCCGAACATCGTGCGTACGGAGGAGACCAGCTGGTCGCGTACCTCCTCCGGGGCGAACGAGGCGACGACGAAGAGCAGGGGTACGGCGGTCAGGAAGCACTGGGCGGCCAGCCGGGTGGCGGAGTCGAAGATGTTCACGCCGATCATGCGCTCCGTGACATTGGTGATCACGGGGAACCGGGTCTCGGCCCGCTCCTGCGCCCCTTTGGCGGCCGCGACCAGCTCCCGGGAGCGCTTGCGCCACCGTGCCTTGCTCTCCGACCACATCAGCGGCCCGCAGCGGCGTACGGCACGGACGGCCGATGCCGGGTCGTCGTCATGGCGGCCTCCTTCGTCTGCGTCCAGGTTGGTGGACGCGGACCAAGGCGGCATCTCGATGGGCAAAAGGTGTCGGCGCCCCGCCTGGTGCGTAGTGTCGTATGTCATCGCACGATTGGGGCGCCATGGTCCTCGACCTCATGCTCATCGCGTTGGCCATCGCCCTCTACCCGCTGCCCATGATGGCGTTCATCCTCGTGGTGTCCTCGACCAGAGGGGTGTGGAAGGGGTTGGCCTTCCTCCTGGCCTGGCTGGCCAACCTCGTCGCAGTGATCGCGATCGTGCTGGCGCTGACCGGCGGCCAACCCCCGTCGCCCCGTTCCCCGCCCGGGCTGGCGGCACTCGCGGCCAAGCTGGCCATCGGGGTGGGACTGGTGGTCTACGGAGCACGCCGCTACCGCCGCATGAAGGGGAAAGCGGCCCAGGACGCCACCGCGGAGCCCTCCCGCGTGGAGGTCGGCTCCGTGTGGGCCGCGGCGGGCCTGGCCGTGCTGATCCAGCCGTGGGGCATGGTCGCGGCGGGCGCGACGACCGTGATCGAGGCCGACACCTCGCACGCGACCACGTTCATCGCCCTGTTCGGCTTCTGCCTGCTGGCCAGCTCCGGCCTGCTGGCCGCGGAGCTGTACATGGTGTTCGCGCCGGAGGCCGCCCAGGACCGGCTGCTGCGGATGCGCGCCTGGATGGAGGGCCACAAGGACGAGGCCATCGTGTTCGTCTGTCTGCTGCTCGGGCTGTGGCTGACCGGGCAGAGCATCTACGAGCTGACCGGTTGACCGGCCCGGGGGCCGGTGGGACCGGCCAGACGTGCGGGGGAGCGGGCAGCGTGCTGGAATGAAAAGACCTTCCCCCCTCTCCGACAGGAGCTGCCATGAGCAGCGAGACCGAGCCGCGAGCCGATTTCGGCGACATCGACGAACTCGGCCCGGTCGACTACATCGTGGTCGAGTTCCCGGGCAACCGAATGACGGGCGAGGGGTTCCCGATCCTCGTCGACCTCGTCGACCGGGGCATCATCCGCATCTTCGACTTCGCCTTCATCCGCAAGGAGGAGGACGGCACGGTGACCGCGCTGGAGCTCCAGGACCTCGGCGGCGAGATCGATCTCACCGTGTTCGAGGGCGCGTCGTCCGGCCTGCTCGACGGCGGCGACATCCAGGAGGCAGCCGCCGCCCTGGAACCCGGGAGTTCGGCCGGGGTCATCGTCTACGAGAACACCTGGGCGGCGCCGTTCGCCCGTGCCCTGCGCCGCGGCGGAGCCCAGCTCGTGGCCGCCGGACGGATTCCCGTGCAGGCCCTGCTGGCGTCGCTGGACGCCCTGGAGGACCCGCCCGCCGGAGAGTGAAGCCCCCACAGCCTGGAGATGAGCATCATGCCCGGACTCCTTCGCGGGGTCGCCCGCACCGCCGTCATCGCGGGTACCGCCACCGCGGTGTCCAACCGAGTGTCCCGCCGCCAGGGCGGCCGATGGGCGCAGCAGGAAGCGCAGCAGCAGCAGACCCAGCAGCAGGCCCAGCAGCAAGCGCCGCCGCCGCCTCCGCCGCCCGCCGCGGCACCGCCGGCCGACGACATGACCACCAAGATCGAGCAGCTGAAGCAGCTCAGCACCCTGAAGGAACAGGGTGTGCTGACCGAGACCGAGTTCGCCGAGCAGAAGCGCCGACTGCTGGGCTAGGCCGTCTCTTCCGGATCTTGCCGGGCCCGGCCCGCCCGGCACGGCACCTCGCCGCGTTGTCGGGGCACCCGAGTACGGCCGGTACACGGGCGCCCCTCCGCCTTGCGAGGCACCGCACCGGACGACCCGGGCCCACCCGACGAGATCCGAAAGAGACGGCCCAGGGACGCCGGCGTCGAAGAGCTTCTCCGGCACGGTCACCCAGCGCACGTCGCCCTGGGAGAAGGCGTACGACACCGCCCTGGCGAGACACGTGCCGATGTTGTCAGTCACTGCGACTGCCCTTCAGGGGTGCGTGCGGGTCGGTCTCAGGCGACGACGCGCAGGCGCGTCACGCCCAGGTCGAGTGCGCCGCGGACATGGCCGTTCGGCGCGGCCGCGGTCCGCTGGAGGAACCGGACGGCCTCGGCGGTGATCACTTCGCCCGGCAGGACGTTGGGGATGCCCGGCGGGTACGCCGCCAGGGTGTCGGCGGAGATCCGACCGACGGCCTCCTCCGCGGCCACGACCAGGGCCGGGCTCAGGAACGCCTCGCGGGCGGTCAGCTTCGTGGCACCGGGGGCCGGCAGCCGCAGCATCCCGGCTGCGGCTGCGGCTGCGGCGGTGCCGACGCCGGCACCGGCCGGGTCGGTGGTGAGCGGGGAGGGCAGGGTGTGCAAGGCCTCGACGAACCGGTCGGTGTCCGGGATCGACCCCGCACCGATCACGGCGACGATCGCCGCGTCGGTCGCCACCTCGACCATGATCTGGTGGTCCCGGAAGAGCCGGCGCCTGGCTTCGTGGCCGGTGATCCCGCCGGCCCGGGTGTCGATCGCGATGCGCAGCGGATCGGCTCCGACGATGTCGGGAAAGGCGTGGAACCCGTCGCTCACCAGCCTGAAGCGGCCCAGCGCGCGGACGGCGCCCCGTACCCGATCAGCGGCCTCGATCGAGCCGCCCGTCGCGTCGGCGGCGGTGACCAGACGCCTTCGGGCGAGGTCGAGCGAAGCGGTCAGCAGCGCGCTCGCGCTGGTGGACTGCACGAGCCGGAAGGCCCGGTCCACGAGCGGTTCGAGCAGGTCCGCGAAGGGGCCCTCCGCCAGATGGAGCATCGCCGACTGGGTCAGGCTGCCCGCCAGCTTGTGCGTACTCGACGTCGCCAGGTCCGCGCCCGCGCAGAGGGCGTTCGCGGGAAGACCGGGGTGGAAGCCGAAGTGCGATCCCCACGCCTCGTCGACGATCAGCGATACCCCTGCGGCGTGGGCGGTGTCCGCGATGGCGCGTACGTCGGCGACCGCGCCGAAGTAGCTCGGGGACACGATGTACACGGCGGCCGCGTCCGGTGTCCGTTCGAGCGCTTCCGCCACGTCCGCGGCGGTCACACCGTGGGCGATGCCCTGCTCCGGGTCGACGGACGGCTGGACGAAGACGGCGTCCAGACCCGAAAGCACCAGTCCGTCGATCACGCTGGAGTGCACGCTGCGCTGCACGACGAGCGTGCGTCCGAGGGCGGGGGCGACCATCGAGGCGATCTGATTGCCCTGCGAGGCCCCGTTCGTCAGGAACCAGGTCCGCCGCGCGCCCCAGGCCTCGGCCGCCAGCGCCAACGCCCTGTCCAGCGGGGTGTCCCGGCCGAGGTCGATGCCGTCGAGCAGCGGCGGGAAGTCCAGGGCCGTGATCCGCGAACCGAAGAGACCGGCGAGATCCGATCCGGGGGCCGCGGCATGGCCGGGGACGTTCAGCCTCAGCCAGTCCCGTCCCGCGTGGCGCAGCAGCGCCTCGGCGTACGGGGCACACAGCTGACCGCCGTCAGGAGGGGCTGGAATGGGGGAGGGGGAGGGGGTGCGGTGATCGGTGGTTCGCATGTTCACCCCCGGAGCGTGGCAGTCGTCCAGCCATCGAGGAATGGTGGACTTTTCGTTACCCCTCCATACGATGTCTATATGCTTGACGTCAGGCAGCTCCAGGTGTTCCGGGCCATCGCGCAGGAGGGCTCGCTCGCCGCGGCCGGCCGCGCCCTGCACTACAGCCAGCCCACGATCACTCACCATCTGGCCGCCCTGGAAGCCCACTTCAACGCCCAGCTCGTCCAGCGCGGACCGCGCGGCGCCACCCTGACCGAGCTCGGTGAGGCCCTGCTGCCGCACGCCGAGGCCGTACTCGACCGCCTGCGCCACGCCGAGCTGGAGGTACGCGACCTCGCCGAGCGCGGCATGCGCACCCTCCACATCGGTACGTTCCCCACCGCGGGCGCCCTCCTGCTGGCGCCCGCGGTCAAGCGCCTCCACCAGCAAGGCGTCCACATCTCGCTCACCGAGGGCGAGCTTCCCCTGCTGTTGCGCGGGTTGCGGGCCAAGGAACTCGACGCCGCCCTCGTCTTCTCGCAGCCGGGCGACAACCTCGACCTCGACGAGCACTTCGAAGTGCACCCGCTGCTGTCCGATCCGCTGCTCCTGGTCATGCCGGAGGACCACCCCTGCGCCTCGCGGGACCAGGTCTCCCTCGGCGAACTGCGGGACACCGCATGGGTGGGCGCCGCGGACCCGCACGACCCCTGCGATCGTGTGCTGGCATGGGCGTGCGGCCAGGAGGGGTACGAGCCCCTGCACGTGATGCGCACCGACGACTACGCGGTGGTCCAGGGCCTCGTGGCCGCGGGGACGGGCGTGGCCCTCGTCCCGCGGCTCGCTCTGGGGCCGTACCGCCCCGACCTGGCCGTGCGGCCCCTGGCCACGCCCGCGCTCGCCCGGGAGATCAGCGTCGCCGTACTGCGGTCCACCTCGGCCGGCGCCGCCCAGGAATTGATCGAGGCGCTGCGGGAGCAGGCCACGCTGATCACGGACCGCTGGGCGGCGGCCCGCACCGTGTCCGGGACGTAGAGCCCGAACTTCGAGCCCCGTTGCCCGGTGAGCATCGCCTCATGGGTGTCGGCCGACACCTCCGGGCTGACCCGGAGCAGCACCCGCGGCCGTCCCTCATCCCGCACGGGCGTCGAGGACCGCGGCGGTGAAGCCCGCCAACTGCGCCCGGAGTTCCTCGCGGGGTACGTCCTTCTCGCCGGCCAGATACGCGACCAGATCGGCCCGGGTGGCCGCGAGCAGGGCGTGGGCGGTGAAGTCGGTGTCGGCCGGACCGGGGACGAGCCGCAGCAGGTCCCGGAGCAGCGTGTGCCAGTGCTTGTAGTGCTCGGTCCGGTAGGGGCTGTCGGCGCCGCTTCCCTCCAACGCCAGGGCGAGGTGGCGGTTGTCGAGCTTGAAGCACAGGAGGGCGTCGAGCAGGGCCGGTACGCGCAGGGGTGCCGGTGTGGCCGGGCCCAGCGGCTGCGGGCCTCGCTCGACCGCTTCCGTGATCGGTTCGAGCCGTGCCTGGTACAGCGCGCGGATCAGCCCGTTGCGGTCACCGTAGGCGCGGAAGAGCGTCGCCTTGCCGACGCCGGCCGCTGCCGCGATGTCGGCCATGGTCACTTCTTCGGGACTCCCGCACCGGGCGAAGAGGGTGTCGGCGGCGGCGAAGACGGCCGCCCGGTTGCGGACCGCGTCCTTGCGCGGCTTGCGTTCGACGGTCATCGGGTTCCCTCCCGTTTGCGAAACGGACCAACGGTCCGTATCTTTCGGCAAGAGAAGCGGACCGTCGGTCCGTATCGTAGTGGGCGGAGAACCGTCGTGCCCACGACCACCTCACCCCCGGATCTGTACCGCCACGGCCTCCGCCTGCTCCTGGACAAGGACATCGCCTCCTGGGTCGGCCTGTGGGCCGAGCACGGCGTCATGGAGTTCCCCTTCGCGCCCGCCGGCTGGCCCCGGCGGCTGGAGGGGCGGGAGGCCGTCGCCGCCTACATGCGCGACTATCCCGACCACATCGACCTGCACGACTTCCCCGACCTGCTGATCCACGAGACCACCGACCCGAGCACCATCGTGGTCGAGATGCGCGGAGTGGGCCGGCTGGTCGCGACCGGGAACCCCTTCGACATGACCTACATCGCCGTCGTGACCGTCCAGGACGGGCGGTTCACCTCGTACCGCGACTACTGGAACCCCCTTGCCGTCCAGGAACCCGGGGCGGCCTTCACCACGCATCCCACCAGGAGCAGCGCCCGATGACCGCCACCGCCCGCACCCGTACCGCTCCCACCACCCCCGCCACTCCTGCCACCCCGACCACCCCCGCCACCCTGGTCATCGGTGCCACCGGAACCACCGGCAGCCGCACCACGGCCCACCTCGTCGCCGCCGGCCGGCGCGTCAAGGCCGGCAGCCGCCGGGCCGCACCGGTCCCGGGCGCCGAGCCGGTCCGCTTCGACTGGTACGACCCCACCTGTTTCGGTGACGCCGTCGCGGGGGCCGACAGCGTCTACCTCGTGCCACCCGTCGGCGATCCGGACCCGGCGGCGGTCATGCTGCCCTTCCTCGAACGGGCCCGCGCCGCCGGCGTACGCCGCGCCGTACTGCTGAGCTCCTCGGCGATCCCCGAGGGCGGCCCGGCGGCCGGACAGGTCCACCGGGCCCTGCCCGGCCTGTTCGACGAATGGGCGGTACTGCGTCCCTCCTGGTTCATGCAGAACTTCACCGGCGCCCACGCCCACGCCGACAGCATCCGGGCCGACGGCGTCATCCTGACCGCGGCCGGGACGGGCCGCGTCGGATTCGTCGACGCCGACGACATCGCCGCCGTCGCGGCCCGCGCCCTCACCGACGACCGCGCGCCCGACACCGACCTCGTCCTCACCGGACCGGAGGCACTGAGCCACGACGACATCGCCGCCCTCCTCACCGAGGTCACCGGGCGTCAGGTGGTCCACCACCACCTGACCTACGAGGCCATGCGCGACCGCCTGGCGGCGGCCGTCCCGCCGGCGTTCGCCGCGATGCTGGCCGGGATGGACCGGTCCATCGCCGAAGGAGCCGAGGACCGGACCACGGACACCGTCCACCGCCTCACCGGCCGCCCGCCCCACGCCTTCCGGGCGGTCGCCGTACGGGAACTCGCCGTCCGACCGGCCTAGGCCGACTCGTCCGGCTGTTGCCGGGCCGACAAGAGCCGAACGAGACTACCTAGTGACCTGGTTTGGAGATCCTGTCGCAGTAGCGGCAGATGCGGTCGAGGATCTGGTCGGCGGTCTTGGTCCAC
>NZ_JBGBPT010000011.1:0-29574 GCF_041106355.1 Streptomyces sp. BF23-19
CCCACCAGGTGGACGGCAGCAGCCACGATCCAGCCTCGCCGGCGTTCGAGGCGCGGGTCCGGGCGGAGCCCGGCGGCTGCGGCGGCCGTGGCGGCGGGCTGCCAGCCGGGGCCGCGGAAGACGTGTCCGGCCCGCTGGCCCCAGCTCCCGGCGGCACGCACGTCGCGGGCGATGGCGGCGTACTCGTGGGTGGCCACGCGCAGCGGGTTGTGGGTGCCGATGTTCTTGGTCAGCCCGTAGACGGGCTTGTCCGTCTCCCCCACCCAGGAACCGAACATCCGGTCCCAGACGATCAGGATGCCGCCGAAGTTGCGGTCCAGGTAGCCGCCCTGCGAGGCGTGGTGGACGCGGTGGTGGGAGGGGGTGTTGAAGACGTACTCGTAGGGCCGCGGCAGCTTTCCGATGCGCTCGGTGTGGACCCAGAACTGGTAGAGGAGGTTGAGTCCGTAGCAGAACGGGATCGCCGCCGGATGTACGCCGAGGGCCACCATGGGCAGGTAGAACCACCAGGTGGTGGCGCTGGTCCAGGGCTGGCGCAGGGCGGTGGTGAGGTTGAACCGCTTGCTGCTGTGGTGGACCACGTGGCAGGCCCACAGGATGCGGATCACGTGGTGGAGGCGGTGCTGCCAGTAGTAGAGGAAGTCCTGCGCGAGCAGCATCAGCAGGGCGGTCCACCACAGGAACGGCACGCGCAGCGGGGTCAGTTCGTAGACCGCGGTGAAGACGGCGACGACCGGGATCTTCCAGAGCAGATCGAAGCCGATACTGCCCAGCCCCATGGTGACGCTCGTGACGGCGTCCTTGGTGTCGTAGCCGGCGGCGTCCTCGTCGGGATGGAGCCGGTAGCTCACCACCTCGATGACGGTGAGCAGCACAAAGGCAGGTATGGACCACAGCACGACATCGGGCAGGTTCGGCATGTCCCGCACCATAGAGGCGCTCTCGGGGGTGCCGCTAGGGGTTGTTACCGATCGGTATCCATCGGGGTTACCAGCGGTTCGCGAGATGATGTCCGGGCCAAGGGGAGGCGGGGTATGACGGGCATCGAGACGGTTCTCTTACGGGTGGCGGGGGCGGCGGCGGGGACGCTGGTGAAGTCCCTCCTCGCGCGGACCCCGGGAGCGGGCCTGGTAGCCGATCCGGCGCGGCCGGCCCCGCGCCGGCGCAGGCCCCCGGCGGAACTCGGCGACAGCGAGATGCGGCGCCTGACCGAAACCCTGGCGGCGCGGCTCGGCCCGGAGTGCGCGGCGCTGCCGGAGCACGAGCGTCTGGCCGCACTGGACGCGGTCGGCGACGGCTTCGCGGCGCTCGGCGCCCTGGACGCGGAGGCCCTCTTCGCGGCGGACCTCGACCCGACGGCCCTGGCGGCGGCCCTGCCCCCGCCCCCGGCGGGCCTCGCCCCGGCCGCGGAGGCCCTGTACGGCCGTCTGGTCCGGCTGTGCTGCGCGCACGCGGTGGAGTACGTGACGACCCTGCCGGGCTTCGGGGCCCGGGCGGACGTGGAACTGGTCCGGCGGACGGGCGAGTTGGCGCGAGCGGTGGACCGGCTGGGCCATGCCGGGGACGGGTCGGCGTACGCCTTCGAGGAGCGGTACGCGCAGTACGTCGCCCGCACCCACGGCCGCCTCCAGCTGTTCGGGCTGACCCTCAGCCGTTCCCGCCAGGAGTGGCCGCTGGACGTGGCGTACATCAGCCTGGCGGTCAGCGGCGAGCAGCCGCTGCTGCCCGGCGAGCCGGAGCTCCACCGGACCCAGGTCCGGGCCGAGCAGGCCCTCGCCTCCGCCGACCGGGTGCTGCTGCGCGGCCCGGCGGGCTCGGGAAAGTCCACCCTGGTCCAGTGGCTCGCCCTCGACGCGGCCCGGCGGAGCGACGGACCGTGGAGCACGTGCGTGCCGTTCGTGCTGCGGCTGCGCTCCTTCACCGCGTCGGGCGACCTGCCCCTGCCGGAGGACTTCCTACGCGCGGGCGGCGTACCGCTGTCCGCCCCGCCGGGCTGGGTCGAGGACCTCATGCTGAGCGGCCGGGCGCTGGTCCTGGTGGACGGTGTGGACGAGGTCCCGCAGCGGCTGCGCATCCGCACGGAGACCTGGCTGCGCTCGCTGATCTCCGCCTTTCCGAAGGCGCGGTACGTGGTGACCACCCGCCCGTCGGCGGTCCCGGAGGACTGGCTCGCGGGGCTGGGCTTCGCCACGCACGCGATGCTGCCGATGGACCAGCGGGACATCCGGGCCTTCGTCACGCACTGGCATGCGGCGGCGCGCGCGGAGGGGCAGGAGGTGGACGCGTACGAGGCTTCGCTGCTGGAGGCGGTCTCCTCCCGGCGGGATCTGGCCCGGCTGGCGACCAATCCGCTGATGTGCGCACTGCTCTGCGCCCTGAACCAGGACCGGCGGATGCAACTCCCCCGGGCCCGCAAGGAGCTGTACGACGCGGCGCTGGACATGCTGCTGGTCCGGCGGGACACGGAGCGGGAGATCTGCGGGATCGAGGGGGTCTACCTCACCCGGGAGGAGCAGATAGCGCTGCTCCAGCGCTTCGCGTACTGGCTGATCCGCAACGGACAGTTGGAGGCGGGCCGGGACGAGGCCGTCGAGATGGTGGGCGAGTGGCTGGACGCGATGCCGCAGGTACGGGCGCAGGGCGGGGCCGAGCAGGTCTTCGCGCACCTGCTGATCCGCAGCGGCCTGCTCCTGGAGCCGACCCCGGGTGCGGTGGTCTTCGTCCACCGCACCTTCCAGGACTACCTGGGGGCCAAGGCGGCGGTGGAGTCCCGGGACTTCGGCGTCCTCGTCAAGAACGCCCACGACGACTCCTGGGACGACGTGGTCCGCATGGCGGTGGGCCACGCCCGCCCGGACGAACGCGCCCGCCTGCTGCGTGGCCTGCTCCGCCGGGCCGACAAGGTCAAGGGTGCCCGCAGCCGGCTGGTCCTCCTGGCGGCGGCCTGCCTGGAACACGCCCCGGAGCTGGACCCGGAGGTGCGGCGGGAGATCGAGGGCCGCACGGCCGAACTGCTGCCGCCGCAGCGGATCTCCCAGGCCGAGGAGTTGGCGCGGGCCGGCGAACTGGTGCTGGACCTGCTGCCCCGTCCGCACGACCTGTCGGAGGCGGAGGCAGCGGCAGTCGTCCACACGGCATCACGGGTGGGCGGGCCACAGGCACTGGGCGTCGTGGCCCGGTTCCGATCCGACGACCGGCCCATGGTCAGGATCCAGCTGTCCAACGGGTGGCAGCATTTCGACCGGGGCGCATACGTGGACACGGTCCTGACCGAGGCAGATCTGTCCCAGACCTACCTGACCGTGGAATCCGCCGAGGAACTGGCCCAGTTGGATCGACTGCCAGGGGTCCGATACCTGATCCTGCGTGGCGGGTTCGGAATTCCCGAGACCGTCGCGAGCAGGCGCGATCTCGCAGGGATTGCCCTGCAGGACGACGACCTGCTCACCGACCTGTCCCCGCTGTCTGAGCTGACCCAACTCACCCGCATGTACCTGTACAACTGCCCCCTGGTCGACAACCTCGATGCGCTGATCGGGCTGCCGCTCCAATCCGTGTCCCTGTCCCGTCTGCGCGCCGGACTGCCCCTGTACCCTCTCGCCTCGCTGGACTCACTCCGCTATCTGTCCATCGGCTTCGCCGTTGACGTTCCCGACCTCGCGCGACTGCCGGCGCCGGATTCCCTACACTCGCTCGCACTGTGGGAGGGGACATCCCAGGTGGACCTGCACGGGATGGAGCGGTGGCCGGACCTCAAGGAGCTGATTCTCTGCGGTGACCGGCTGGCTGGTCAGCTCGCGACACAGCCGTTCGTCCCGGCGTTGGACAAGCTGCACCTGGAGAGCACAGCTGTCGACCCTCCCCAGCTGGTACGGCACCAGAAACTGAACCAGCTCGCCCTGCTCAAGTGCACATTCACGGCAGGGCTGGAAGCCCTACTTGCGCTGCCGCACCTGACCCGGCTGGCCGTGAGCTACTCCGCCGGACCGGTAGACCTGTCCCCGCTGGCGGCAAAGGACGACCTCGTCGTCGAGGTGTACGGCCCCAACAACCTTCTCGGCACCGAGCTGTTCCCGCCGGAGCGGCTCCGCTACATGAGCTGAGCCGCCCCGGGCGAGAAGCGGTCATCACCAGACCCGCACCGACCCCCCTCGGGCGAAGGCCGGGCTGGTGGCCTCCGGGGGCACTGTCGTCAGCGGCTCCGCGATGTCCGAGACCAGCGGGCCGTGCTTGGCGGCGACCGCGTCCAGCAGGGCGAGGTCGAAGCCGTACACTCGGGCCGCGTTGCCGCCGACCATCGCGGCGACCTCCTCGCGCGGGAGGCCCGCGTAGGCGATGCGGAGGCCTTCGCGGGAGAAAGGGGTGGTGCCCTCGTCGTGGGGGTAGTCGCTGCCCCACATGATCTTGTCGAGGCCGATCCGCTCCCGTAGCGGGACCTCGTGGGGGCGCATGAAGCTCGCTCCCACGAAGCAGTTGTCCCGCCAGACCTCGCTCGGGCCCCGGCCCATCGACTCCGCGAGGCCCGCCCCGAACTTGGACTCGGCCGTGGCCGATGCCGCGACCAGGCGGCCGTGGTAGTAGTCCAGCATCTCCAGCACGCCGGGGATCCACCCGGACCCCTGCTCCGTCAGGACAAGCTTGAGGCCCGGGTGCCGGTGGAAGGCCCCGCCGAAGACGAGGTGCCACAGGGCGCGGTGCGAGAACCAGGTCGTCTCCACCATGAAGACGGCCCGGGCCGCCGGTTCGTCGCCCAGCGGCGGTGAGGCCGAGCCGCCGTGGTGGTTGACCGGGACGTCCAGCTCGTCGCACACCGCCCAGATGGGGTCGTAGGCGGCGGAGTAGAGCTCCGGGACCGTAGAGCCGGGCGGGACGCCCGGCAGCAGGATGCCGCCCGTCAGGCCGGCCGCCCGGGCTCGACGGATCTCGCCCACCGCCGCGTCCACGTCGTTCAGCAGGATCTGGGCGACCCCGGCCCGCCGCCCCGGGGCGTCCGCGCAGAAGTCCGCCAGCCAGCGGTTGTGGGCCTGCAGCCCCGCCCAGCGCATCTCGTACTCGGCGGCCGTCGGGGGCTGGGCCATCAGGGAGGCCTTGGGGAAGAACGGCGGGATCGTGTTCGGGAAGAGGACTTCCGCGACGATGCCGTCCGCTTCGAGTTCGGCGAGCCGCCGCGCCGAGTTCCAGTTGCGGTCGGCGGTGTCCGCGAGGAGGTCCTCGTACGGGTTCACGTAGGTGGCGGCCCAGGCGTCGAAGTCCTCGTGGTGGCGCTTCTCCAGGTACGGCTTGTAGTCCAGCAGGTCGGCGCCCGCGTGGCAGTCCGCCGAGATCACCGTGTAGCGGTCCTCCGTCATGACGACGCCCCCAGCACGGGGAAGTCGTTGTCGGTGAGCCAGTGGCGGCCCACCTCGCGGGAGCGGGCCCAGGAGGCCTCCACCGCCGCCTGGTCCGGGGACTGGCCCAGTTCCGCCGGGGTGGGGCCGATCCGGCGGGCGATGGGGGCCAGCTTCGCGGTGTCGAAGCCGAAGACCTCGGCCGCCGCGAGCCCGAGCATCCGGCGGGTCTCCGCGACCGGGATGTCGTGGAAGGTGTTCTTCAGCCAGGCCCGAGTGTTGGGCCAGGTGCCCTCGGGGTGCGGGAAGTCCGAGCCCCACAGGATGTTGTCCACGCCGATCTCGTACCGCTGGGCGAGCTCGCGGCGCTTGGTGTTCGTCGCGCAGATGAAGACCTGGCGGTCCAGGTACTCGCTGGGCGGCCGCTTCAGCTCCTCGAACGGCGAGAGCTTCTTGCCGCCGTGCGCGCCGAGGTAGAGCCGGTCCATGAACCACAGCTGGTTCGGCAGCCACCAGCAGCCCGCCTCGGCGACGCCGAATTTCAGGCCGGGGTGGCGCTCGAAGACGCCGGACCAGAGCAGGAACCACAGGGGCCGGGCCGGCCACCAGGTGACCTCGGAGACGAAGATGCCCAGGTGGTCGCCGTACTCGTGGCGCGGCGAGGACCCGGAGTGGGTGACGATCGGCATCCGCGTCTCGGCGGCCGCCGCCCAGACGGGGTCGTAGCGGCGGTCGTGGTAGGGCGCCTTGTCCACCCACATCGCGGGGATCATCAGTGCGCCCAGCCCGGACTCCTTGGCCCGGTGGATCTCCGCCACGACCTTCGAGGGCTCGCCGGTGATGGGGAGCAGGGCGACTCCGCAGTGGCGTTCCGGGTGCTGCCCGACGAACTCGGCGAGCCAGCGGTTGTGCGCCTGCGCGCCCGCCATGCCGAGCTCGGGGTCCTGGTCGCCGGAGAGGCCGAGGCCGACGCCGAAGGGGGCGGCGGTCTGGCTGTCGACGGCGTCCGCGTCGGGGAAGACGACCTCGGCGGCCACGCCGTCGCCGTCGAGTTCCTTCAGTCGCTGCCCGGTGTCCCAGCCGCCCTTGAGGCCTTCCTCGTGGTCGTGGAACCACTTCTCGGCGAAGGCTTCGTTGCGGACGCCGAGCCGGGTGGCCTCCGCCCGGCGGGCGTCGCGTTCGCCGAGGAACTCGTCGAACCGGGGATGGAAGCGGGAGTCCAAGTAGGGCCGGTACTGCTCGGTGGGCAGGCCCGCGTGGCAGTCGGAGGAGATGATCAGGTACGGGTCTTCGGTCCGGTTCCCGGTTCCGTTCCCGGTTCCGTTCCCGGTTCCGTTTCCGGTGGCGTTTCCGGTCCGCTCTTCGTTCGTACTCACCACAGACGCCCCTCAGTCGAGGATGAAGCTTTCCAGGTAGGCGCGGTTGGACCGGTCGAGCATCGACTGCGACCGGGCGCGGATCTGCCGGTCGCTGTGTTCGCTGGCCGGGAGCATCCAGAAGCGGTCGGCGCGGATGCCGTCGACGACGTGCTCGGCGACCTCCTCGACCGGGGTGAAGCGCACCTCGTGGCCGGCCTGCTTCATCGCCGCCTCGTACTGGTCGAGGCTGCGGTACGGGGCCTTGCGCGGCCGTTCCTTCGCATACCGCTCGGGCCGGTTGCGGTGCGACTCCCACAGCCCGGTGCGCAGCATGTGCGGTCCGGGGAAGAGGACGGAGGCCCCGACGGTGGCGCCCTCCGCCTTGAGGTGGGCGTAGAGCGACTCGGTCATGGTGACCACGGCCGCCTTGGTGACGGCGTACACGGAGGCGGTGGGCAGCGGGGCGATGCCGCCGTCGCCGGAGGAGGTGTTGACGACGTGGCCGGGGCCGCCGCCGGCGACCATGCGGGGGACGAAGGCCTGGATGCCGTGGAAGACGCCCCACACGTTGACGGAGAAGGCCCATTTCCAGTCGTTGGGCTCGTGCTCCCACATGCGGCCCTCGGCGCCGGAGCCGACGCCCGCGTTGTTGCAGAGCACGTGCACGGCGCCGAAGGTCTCGTAGGCGGTGTCGGCCAGCGCGATCACGGAGTCGCGGTCGCTGACGTCGACCACCCTGGCGAGGACCTGGGCGCCGTCCGCGGCGAGTTCGTCGGCGGCCTTGCGCAGGGCGCCCTCCTCGACGTCGGCGAGGACCACTTTCAGTCCCTCGGCGGCGAAGCGGCGGGCCATGGCGAGGCCGATGCCACCGGCGGCTCCGGTGACCACGGCCACCTGTCCTGGTTCGAGTCGCACGTCAGCCCCTCCCCCCTGACGATCCCTCCGGGGGCGCGTCGAGGATCTGCTGGGGGTCGTCGTAGCGCTGGTGGATGTACGGGAGCAGGGCCTGGGCGCTGACCCGTTCGACGACCCGGCCCTTCTGGTCGGTGGTCTTCTCGCCGATGGTGATCTCCACGATCCGGCGGACGGGCAGGTCGGCGACCGGGTCGTACATCGACTCGCGCAGGACGACGTCGCCGGTGATGTGCTCCAGCTTGCGGACCTTCTCGTTGCGCGTGCAGTGCACGAGCACCGGGTCCACGTCGAAGCCCGAGCCGTCGACGGCGGGCAGGAACTTGAAGTAGAAGTCGGTCTTCTGTGCGGGCTCGGGCAGCGGCAGTGCGCGGTCCACCGCCCCGCGCACCTCGACGAAGGCGATCCCGTGCCGGGTGAGAGCGGCCCGTACGACGAGGCCGTCGCGCTCCACGGTGACCTCGCCCAGCTTCTTCGGCTCGCCGAAGACCTCGCGGCCGCCGGTCAGGGCGCGCTCCAAGGTCATCGGCATGACGAGGGGGTACCAGCCTTCGATCCCGCCGTGCTGGGCGGCGACGGCCACCGAGCCGGCGCCGAGCGGGTAGCCGGGCAGGTCGACCTTGCTGATGTTGGCCCGCACCAGGGGCCGGTCGGCCGGTTTGAGCGGCGGCGGCAGGACCGCCGCGACCACGTCGGGGTCGCTCTCCCAGACGGCCACGACGCCGGTGGACCAGATGTCGGGGAGTTTCGAACTCTTCTCGCGCGCCGCCGCGATCTCGGCCTCGGTCCGCGCTCCGTACCGTACGCGTGCCATGTCTCGCACCATCCCTCGGCTCGGGGGGAATCGGTTCTGTAACACAGTTACACCGCTACCGATGAAGGGTAAAGACCCCTGCACCGACCAGAATTGACGACCCGACAGATTGGTGGTGGAAGGCCGTGGCCAGAACCACGCTCACCCGTGACGAGGTGCTGGACGCCGCCGCGTCCCTGGTCATGCAGCACGGTCCGGCCGCGCTCACCATGCGGGGGCTCGCCGCCGAGTTGGGCACCGCCGTGACGTCCATCTACTGGCACGTGGGCAACCGCGAGTCGCTGCTCGACGCCTTGGTCGAGCGGACCGTGGAGGAGATGGGGGCGATCCGGCCCACCGGCCGCACCCCGGCCGACCGGATCCTGGCGGTGGCCCGGATCCTGCGCCGCGAACTGCGCCGGCGCCCGCACCTGATCGCGATGGTCCACGAACGCGGGCTCACCGAGCGGATGTTCCTGCCCGCCCAGCAGGCACTCGTCCACGAGGTGCACGCCGCCGGGCTGCGGGGTGCCCGGGCGGCGGAGGCGGTGCGCGCCGTCCAGTTCCAGGTCGTCGGGTACCTCCTCGTCGAGCGCAATCGTGAGCGCTCCCCCGCCCAGTCCCCGGCCGAGAGCGAGCTCTGGGACCCGGCCGCGGCCCCCCACGACCCGGCGCTCGCCCGCGCCCTGGCCCGCCCGGCGGACCCGGACCGGCTGTTCCTGCTGTCCGTACGGGCCCTGGTGCACGCCCTGCTCGCGCCGGGCGCGGCCGACACCTCCGATGCGACCGGCACGGACGGCACGGCCCCGCCGCGATAAATCACTTGGCGCGCTCCGGGGCCCGTGGTTGTATCTGCGGCGCGGGGGCGGCTCCGCGACGTGCTTCCTTCTCACCTTCCTCCGAAAATCGCAGCGCGTCCCCTCTCCGCCCCCGCCCACTCTCCCTTTCCGGTTCCGGAGGACTCCCCCCTTTGCCCGAGCTGTCGACCGTCCTGTTGCGCCGTCTGCACACCGTCTACGTCGACCAGGCCGGGCCACGCCCGGGCGACCCGTCGACGACCGAGGGCCTGACGGCCCTGGAAGCCGAACTGCTCGACCGGGGCTACGCCCTGACGGGCCCGCTGCGTTCGGCGCTCGCCTGGCTGGGACCCACCGGACTCGCCGCCGCCGGCACACAGCTGGTCGGGGACATCGACATCCTGCTGGGCGCGGACCGCACCCACATGCCGCTGTTCCGCTCGTTCCCGGCCTCGGTGCCCGACGACACCCACGCGCTGTGGATCGACCGCGTCCTGACCCTGCTCCTGCAGTGGCCGGACCAGCCGTGCGTGCTGTGCGCGACCGTCGGCAGCGTCCACCCCGTCGCGCCGTGCGCCCACCTGGTCTGCCGGACCTGCTGGGACGGCGAGGACTACACCGGCTGCCCGATCTGCCACCGCCGCGTCGACGGCGACGATCCGTTCATCCTGCCGTCCCCGGACCCGGGGGAGGTTCCCTCCGGGGGCGGTCCGCTGCGGCTGCTGGCCTTCGGCACCGACCGCGCGGCCGACTCCGTCACCGCCCTCGGCAAGCTCCTCGCCCGCCGCACCCCGCTCTCGCCGCAGGACACCGAGGAGGCCCGGTTGCTCCTCGCCCACGTGCCGGCCGGCCTGGACTGGCTCCCGGACGTCGTCCCGGTGCGGGAGACCAAGGCCCTGGTGCTGGGCACCCTGCTGCGCGAGCGCCGCACGCGGGAGACCGTACGGGCCCTGCTGCCCGAGCGGCTCACCACCGCCACCGACGTGCTGCGGCTGCTCGCCGTGTGGTCCGGCGGAGAGGCCGGCCTCCTGGAACCCCCGCGCCTGCGCTCCCTGCCGCGCCCGCTGCGGCGCGACCTGCTGGCCGTCCTGGACGGGCTCGATCCCGCGCTGCTCGTCGAGGACGTACTGCGCCACGAGGACCTGTGGAAGCGGGCCGCCGAGATCCTGCACCCCTTCGAGCAGTACGCCCGCCACCCGCGCGCCGCCCTCGCCTTCGCCGTGCTGCGGGGCACCGACACCACCGGCACCGCCCTCGGCGCCGCGCTGCTCGCCACCGCGGCCGCGCACCCGCACGCGGTACGGATCGACGGCTCGCGCATCCGGGCGGCCACCTGGCTGGGCCGCGCCGAGGAGGCCCTGCGCGGCGGGGATCCGGACCGGGCCCTGGCCGTACTGGCCGAACGCCCCGGTGAACTCGTCCGGCGCCTGGACCACCTGCTGCGGCTGTACGCGGCCGACACCCTGGCTCCGCAGGTCGCCGAGGTACTGGCGCGGCGGCTGCCGAAGGCCGGGCCGGGGCCCGTGCTGTCCGCGCTCGGACGGCTGCGGATCCGCCATCTGCCCGGGACCCGGCGGGTGTTCTTCCCTCGCGGACAGGTCGCGCACTCCTTCACCGTGGATGACGACCGGGCCCCGCTGGCCGAGGCGGTGACCGCTGCGGTGTGCGAGCTGTTCGAGGCCGAGGTGTTGCGCCGGCTGGCCACGGCCGACCCGTACGACGTGGCGGTCCTCGACTCACGCCTCGCCCACCTCCACGTCCCCTCCGCCGAGCGGGCGGCGGCCAAGGCGCTGGTCACCGTCCCCAAGGGCAGTTTCCAGGCGCTGCCGGACGGCGAGGTGCTGCGCATGTTCCTGCACTGGATGGAGCCGGCGCGCAAGTGTGTGGACCTGGACCTGTCGGTGGTGCTGTTCGACGCCGACTGGAACTACGCGGGCCTGTGCGACTACACGCACCTCGTCCACGGCAAGCGGGCCGTCGTCCACTCCGGCGACCTGGTCTCGGCGCCGGCGCCCCACGGGGCGAGCGAGTACGTGGACATCGACCTGGACGCCCTGGCCGACTCCGGTGTGCGCTTCGCCATGCCGGTCGTCTTCAGCTTCAACAACATCCCCTTCGAGCTGCTGCCCGATGCCTTCGCCGGGTTCATGGCCCTGCCCACCCGCTCCGGCCGCTGCGCCCGCTACGACCCGCGGACCGTGCGCCAGCGCTACGACCTGGTCGGCAACTCCCGGATCCACGTGCCTCTCCTCGTCGACCTGGAGCGGCGCGGGTTCCTGTGGACCGACGTCCACCTGCCCGACGACGAGGGCTATCACAGCGTGCGGGCGCACCAGGAGGACCTGGCCCGGATCGGCCGCGACCTGTTCCAGTACTTCTCGACCGGCCGCACCACCCTGTGGGAGCTGGCCGGCTGGCACGCGGCCGCGCGCTGCTCCGAGGTGGTCGTGCTGCGTCGTACGCCCCGGCCGAGCGACCCCGACGAACTGTGGACCTACCGAAGGGGCTCCGGCGAGGACACCGCGGCCTTCGCCGCCCGGCTGGTCGGCCTGCGCGATCCGGACGGCGTGCTGGCCTCCGCGGACGTCGAGGCCCTCGCGGGCACCGCCGCTTCGGGACGGTCGGTGTTCCTCGCACTGGTGGACGGCGAGGTCGCGCCCGCCGGCGCGAGCGGCTCCGTATACCGGCTGCTGCCGGGGCCGGTTGACGGCTGCGGCCTCGAACAGCTCGCGGCGGGCGACCTGGTCGCCGCCCTGGGCTGACGGCCGGGAAGCGCCGACGCGGCCACGGGTGTCAGTCGGGGCCGATATCCTCTGTGACCATGCTCGACGACCGTACGACCGCAGAGACGACGTGGCCGACCGCGTACCCACAGGGGTACGCGGTTGTCGACGTGGAGACCACCGGGCTCGCTCGCGACGACCGGATAGTCTCGGCCGCCGTCTACCGGCTCGACGCCCAGGGCAATGTGGAGGACCACTGGTACACGCTGGTCAACCCGCGGCGGGACCCGGGCCCGGTGTGGATCCACGGGCTGACGAGCGCGATGCTCGCCGACGCCCCGCTCTTCGAGGACATCGCGGGCGAGTTCGCCGACCGGCTGGCCGACCGGGTCCTGGTCGCGCACAACGCGATCTTCGACTGGCAGATGATCGCCCGGGAGTACGCGCGGGCCGCCGCGACCGCACCGGTCCGTCAGCGGCTGTGCACCATCGCCCTGTCGAAGGAACTGAACCTGCCGCTGCCCAACCACAAGCTGGAGTCGCTCGCCGCGCACTTCGGCGTGGTCCAGCAGCGCGCCCACCACGCGCTCGACGACGCCCGGGTGCTGGCGGAGGCGTTCCGGCCCTCGCTGCACGCGGCCGCGGAGGGCGGCGTACGGCTGCCCCTGCTGGAATGCCGGCCGCTGACGGAGTGGTCGGACTCCGCCGTCACCCCGCGGGTCGGGTACCAGGCCTCCTACCGGGGCGGCAGCTGGCGGCCCTCGCGCAAGCGGCCGCCGTGCCCGCACCCGAATCCGGGGCGCTTCGAGGACGGCAAGCCGCTGAAGCAGGGCATGCGGATCGCCTTCTCCGGTGACACCTCGGTGGAGCGGGAGCTGTTGGAGGACCGTGCGGTCGAGGCGGGCCTGCACATCGCGACGGGTGTGTCGCGGCTCACCAGTCTCCTGGTGACCAACGATCCCGATTCGGCGACCTCCAAGACGGTCAAGGCGAAGAGCTTCGGGACGCCGGTCGTCGACGAGGCGGCCTTCACCCAGCTGCTGCGGGACGTGGCTCCGGCCGAGTCCTGAACCGCGGGGCCGTTGCGCCGGCCGGGTGCAGGCGCGGCGACTCACCCCGCCGGATCTTGTTCCGCCCGTTCCCCGTGCGCAGCATTCGGCCCATGGCACGTTGTGAGGTCTGCGGAAACGATTACGGCATGTCCTTCGAAGTTCATGCACAAGGTGCGGTGCACGTCTTCGACTGCTTCTCCTGCGCCATCCACCGCATGGCGCCCGTCTGCGAGCACTGCCGGGTCTCGATCATCGGCCAGGGCGTCGAGGTCGCGGGGCAGTGGTTCTGCGGGGCGCACTGCGCCCGTGCGGAGGGGAAGGTGGGCATCGTCGACCGCGTCTGATTCCCCGCGGCCCGGCCCCCGTCCGACCGCCGTCCCGACCGCCGTCCCGAAGACCCGTACGGGCACCCCCGTACCGACACCCCGATCCGTACGCCATGACCCCGGACGGCCACCCGGCCGCCGGGGTCCTTCGCGTTGCGGGTACCGTCGTGGGCGTGTACCGCTTTGTGCTGACCCGGCAGTGGGTGTTCCTCACCCTGATGGCCCTCGCCCTCATCCCCGCGATGATCGAGCTGGGGTTCTGGCAGTACCACCGCCATGAGCACCGGGTCGCGCAGAACCAGCTGATCGAGGCCAACCTGCGGGCGAAGCCGGTCCCCATGACCGAGGTCACCTCTCCCGGGCATCGGGTCCCCCGCGCGGACTTCTGGCGCGCGGTCACCGCGACCGGCACGTACGACACCGCGCACGAGGTCGTCGTACGGATGCGCACCGACAACGACGACAAGGTCGGCTTCCACGTCCTGACCCCGCTGGTCCTCTCCGACGGCCGGGTGGCCCTGGTCAACCGGGGTTGGGTGCCGGGCGGCGACGACCCGCGCGCCTACCCGCCGGTGCCGACCGCGCCCACGGGCGAGGTCACGGTCACCGGCCGGCTGAAGGCCGACGAGACCAGCGGCGGCAGCGGCATCAAGGACCGCAAGGGCCTGCCGGACCGTCAGGTGATGCTGATCAACAGTGCGCAGCAGGCGGAGTACCTGGGCCGGACGGTTCTCGGCGGATATCTGGAGCTCACCGCTCCGGCCCCGGCGGACGGCGCCCCGGAGCCCATCGCCGACCCCGACCACGACTCGATCGGCCCCCACATGGCGTACGCCGTCCAGTGGTGGCTGTTCGCCGCCGCGGTTCCGGTGGGTTGGGTGGTCCTCGTACGGCGGGAGAAGCGCGAGCGCGAGGAGGAGGCCGCTCGGGCCGAGGCCTCCCGGCAGGAGCCGGCGACGGCGTAGCGTGTCGGCATGGATCTTGGACTGAAAGACCGTGTCTACATCGTCACCGGGGCCACGCGCGGCCTCGGCCTCGCCTCCGCCCGGGAACTGACCGCCGACGGAGCGAAGGTCCTCCTCACGGGCCGGGACGAGAAGCGGGCGGCCGACGCCGCCGCCGAGCTCGGCCCGAACGCGGCCGGTGTGGCGGCCGACAACTCCGACCCGGAGGCGGCCGCGCGGCTGGTCGCCACCGCGCGGGAGCGCTTCGGCCGCCTCGACGGCATCCTCATCAGCGTGGGCGGCCCGGCACCGGGCTTCGCCGCGGACAACACCGACGCGCAGTGGGCGGCGGCCTTCGAGTCGATCTTCCTGGGCGCGGTCCGCCTGGCCCGGGCGGCGGCCGCCGAGCTGGGCGAGGGTGGGGTCATCGGCTTCGTCCTGTCGGGCTCGGTCCACGAGCCGATCCCCGGCCTGACCATCTCCAACGGCCTGCGCCCGGGCCTCGCGGGCTTCGCGAAGTCCCTCTCGCTGGAGCTCGGCCCGCGCGGGATCCGGGTGGTCGGCCTGCTGCCGGCCCGCATCGACACCGACCGGGTGCGCGAGCTCGACGCGCTGTCCGGTGACGCCGCCGCCGCGCGGGCCGGGAACGAGTCCCGTATCCCGCTGCGCCGCTACGGCGCCCCGGAGGAGTTCGGCCGTACGGCGGCCTTCCTGCTCTCCCCGGCGGCGTCGTACCTGACGGGCGTCATGCTCCCGGTCGACGGCGGCTCCCGCCACGGCTTCTGACCGGCTACGTCACCCGCTGGGCCCGGTGGGACGTCACCTTGAGGCGGGCCTCCGCGGGCAGTTCCGGGAGGCCCGCCGAGGTCCGGGCGTGGGTCAGGACCGGGCCGGCCACGGCGGCCAGGGCGTCGGCGGGCACCGCGTGGGGTTCCAGTTCCAGCGCGACACGCAGCGCCGGCGATCCGCGCCGCCCGCGCAGGGCGACCCGGCAGCCGGCGACCCCGTCCAGGGCTCCGGCCTCCGCGGCCACCGCCTCCTCGAGCGCCCGCCCGCGCAGCATGGCGTACGCCCCGTCCCCGGTGTCCACCACCACCGCCGGCAGTCGCGGCCGCCGGAGCTGGGACAGCAGCCACCACAGCGCCAGCAGCACGCCCACCGCGAGAGCGGCGAGCACCGCCCACCACCACCAGCCGTCCGCGTGCCAGTACCGGTCCCTGGTCGCCTCGCTCAACAGTGGCGCGTGGCGACCGTGCAGCGGCCACGCGCCCGTCAGCACCACGATCCCGGCCGCCAGCAGGACCGCTCCGGCCACGGCCAGCAGGATCCGGTTCACCGTCGCGAGCATCCGTTCACCTCCTGACCCGTACGCGCGGCTGCGGCGGGTGGGCGAGACCCAGTTCCTCGATGCCGACGGCGATCACCGCGTCGAGGTCGGCCCGTACGTCGTCCAGCTCGCGGAAGTGCGAGGTGGCCCGCACCCCGACGTGGGACCGGCCCATCTTGACCCGGACCGACCGTACTCCGGACACCTCCATGGCCCGGTCCCGCAGGATCTGCGCGGCGTCCTTGCGACCGAGCCCGGCCCGGACTCCCGCCCGCCGGTCGGGGGGCAGCATCGGCAGGATCCGGCGCAGCCCGGGGGCGAGCGCCAGCAGCAGGAGGACCGCCCCGGCCAGGACCAGGGCCCCGGCGATCAGCTGCACGCCCAGGTCCGCGGGGGTGTGCGTCGCCAGTGCGTCGGCCAGGTCGCCGCGCCAGTTCATCCCGGGGCGGCCGGCCCGTACGGCGGCCAGGTCGTACAGGAACAGGGCCGCCACCCCGAGCACGACGAGGGCGGTGAGCGCGGCGGGCACCCGCCGGGCGGAGCGGAAGCGGTGCACCCGGCCGGAGCCCGAGTCGGAGTCGCGGGCCGTCACCGCAGCCGCCGGTCGCGCCCGGTGGCCGTCCGGGCCTGGGTGGAGTGCAGGTGCTCGATG
This sequence comes from Streptomyces sp. BF23-19, assembly GCF_041106355.1. Taxonomy (NCBI): domain Bacteria; kingdom Bacillati; phylum Actinomycetota; class Actinomycetes; order Kitasatosporales; family Streptomycetaceae; genus Streptomyces; species Streptomyces sp. BF23-19. The sequence continues at coordinate 16,212 of NZ_JBGBPT010000011.1, forward strand.
TCGATGTCCACCTCGGGTACGGACATCGACGCGCACTCCTCGATCCGCAGTGCGACCTGCCGGCGTACCGCCGCGCACTGGGCGGCCAGGTCGGAGGGGTAGTCCAGCTCCAGGCTGACCCGGACCCGGGCGATGTCGTGGTGCACGGTGACGGCGGCGTGCGGGGGCTTGCCCGGGGTGGTGGCGAGCGCCTCCCGGGCGGCCTGGGCGGCGATCTTCGCGACGACCCGGTCGGCGATGCGGGTGGCGCCGCGCTCGGCGGCGTCCACCCGGGGTGGGGCGGAGCGCGGTGGGCTGCTCATCGGCGCCTCACCCGCGCCGGTCGTCACGGCGGCGGAACAGGTCGCCCGGTTCCAGGTCCCCGTCGAGGAACCGTCCGGCGATGAAGCCGATGGCGCCGAGGGCGGCCACCAGCAGGAAGGCTCCGAAGCCGCCGAAGTAGCCGGCGAACGCGAGGGCCATGCCGGCGAACATTCCGGCGATCGCCATGCTCATGCGGGGTCCTCTCGGCTACTGGAGACGGGATTCCGTCTCCTCGTCGGGCTCATCGGGCAGCTTGACGTCACTCACCGCGATGTTGACCTCGACGACCTCCAGGCCCGTCATCCGTTCGACCGCCGAGATGACGTTCTCCCGGACCGCCCGCGCCACGTCGCGGATCGAGACGCCGTAGTCCACGACGATCTCCAGGTCGAGGGCCGTCTGGGTCTCGCCGACCTCTGCCTTGACCCCGCGGCTGACCCCGGCCTTCTGGCCGCCGGGCACACGGTCGCGGACGGCGCCGAAGGTGCGGGAGAGGCCGCTGCCGCTGCCCATGGCGTGCACGCCGACGACCTCGCGGGCGGCCAGCCCGGCGATCTTCTCGACCACTCCGTCGGCGATGCTCGTACGTCCCCGGTCGCCGGGCTCCTTGCCGGAGCCCCCTGATGCGGTTTCGGTCATCGCGTGTCCCTTCGCGTGGGTGACGGACTCACTCCGCACCACGTTAGGCGCCGGGACGCGCGGGCGCCCCGGGACTACGCCGGTCGGCTGGCCGACTTCGCCCGGGGCTCCGGTGTCGCGGCGGCCCTCAGTCGGAGAGACCGGCCAGGTCCCGCAGGCGGCGGGCCTGGGCCGCTCGCTCGGCGGCGCGCTGGTCGTCGTAGGGGCGGGCCTGGGCGGAGCGCAGCAGCGTCTTCGTCTCGATCACGGCGTCGCGCGGCGGTGCCAGCAGGGCCGTGGTGAGGTCCTGGACGGCGGCGTCGAGCTCGTCCGCGGGGACGACGAGGTTGGCCAGGCCGACCCGCTCCGCCTCCTCGGCGTGCACGAAGCGGCCCGTCGCGCAGATCTCCAGCGCGCGGGCGTAGCCGACCAGGGAGGTCAGGGGCTGGGTACCGGCCAGGTCGGGAACCAGGCCCAGGCTGGTCTCGCGCATGGCGAACTGCACGTCGTCGGCGACCACGCGCAGGTCGCACGCGAGCGCGAGCTGGAAGCCGGCGCCGATCGCGTGCCCCTGCACGGCGGCGACGGAGATGATGTCGTTACGCCTCCACCAGGTGAATGCCTCCTGGTACTCGGCGATCGTGGAGTCGAGCAGTTCGTCCGAACCGCGTGCCAGATCGAGGAAGGACGGCTCGCCCTCGAAACCTTCGGGGGTGAACGCCTGCCGGTCGAGCCCTGCGGAGAAGGACTTGCCCTCACCGCGCAGCACGACGATCCGGACGGTGCCCGGCAACAACCTCCCGGCCTCGGCCAAAGCCCGCCAGAGCGCGGGGGATTGGGCATTTCGCTTGGCCGGATTGGTCAGTGTCACCGTGGCGACCGTGTCGTCGACGGTGAGTCGTACGCCGTCCTTGTCGAGCAGAGCCATCTCTCATGCCTCCGGTGTGCAGTCGGCCGCAAGCTCGGCCTAAGTGACTGCACAGTAACCACCCAGCCGACCGGGAGGCCGACCGGGGGTCACCGAAGGCACCAACGGATCATGATGAAACCTTGAAGCTGTTGGAGCGTTGGAACCGATGGGACCGGGATCAGGCCGTAGCAGCCTTCTTGCCTCGCGTCGCGCCTCCGCGACCACGCAGCGACACCCCGGACTCACTGAGCATCCGATGGACGAATCCGTAGGACCGGCCGGTCTCTTCGGCCAGCGCCCGGATACTCGCACCGGAGTCGTACTTCTTCTTCAGGTCTGCCGCGAGCTTGTCGCGCGCGGCGCCGGTTACCCGGCTGCCCTTCTTCAGAGTCTCGGCCACCCGTGCCTCCTCATGGGAAGTGCGCTCTGGACTTCTCATGATCACCCCTCCCACGCTTCCTGGCCACCCATTCAGCAAGGTCGGTACGACGGCATTTCTCGACCCGTGGACACCCGAGCAGAACGGAATCTTCTCTTCCGCTGCATGACTTCCGTCACACTCCGCTGCCCTCGCGAGGAATCACCAGGTCAGGGGCGCGGAAGCGGAAAGTGAACGGCCCCGGTCGCGCACCTTCGAAGGTGCGGCCGGGGCCGTCGTACGACGCGCAACGGTACGAGACCGTCTCACTCAGATGATGGATCACCCGTGAGCCGAATGATCCATAAGGAACTGGATCAGAAGCGGAACGGGAACCGGAACCCGATCAGGCGAGGGCGACGAGGTCCCGGTAGTCCGGCCCCCAGAGGTCCTCGACGCCGTCCGGGAGCAGGATGATCCGCTCCGGCTCCAGCGCCTCGACCGCGCCCTCGTCGTGGGTGACGAGGATGACCGCGCCCTTGTACGTGCGCAGCGCGCCCAGGATCTCCTCGCGGCTGGCCGGGTCGAGGTTGTTCGTGGGCTCGTCGAGCAGCAGCACGTTCGCCGAGGAGACGACCAGCGTGGCCAGGGCCAGCCGGGTCTTCTCGCCACCGGAGAGCACCCCGGCGGGCTTGTCCACGTCGTCCCCGGAGAAGAGGAAGGAGCCGAGGGTCTTGCGTACGGCGACCAGGTCCAGGTCGGGCGCGGAGGAGCGCATGTTCTCCAGGACCGTGCGCTCCGGGTCCAGGGTCTCGTGCTCCTGGGCGTAGTAGCCGAGCTTGAGGCCGTGGCCGGGGACGACCGTGCCGGTGTCCGGCTTCTCGGTGCCCGAGAGCAGACGCAGCAGGGTGGTCTTGCCGGCGCCGTTGAGGCCGAGGATGACGACGCGTGAGCCCTTGTCGATGGCCAGGTCGACGTCGGTGAAGATCTCCAGCGAGCCGTACGACTTGGAGAGGCCCTCGGCGGTCAGCGGGGTCTTGCCGCAGGGCGCCGGGTCCGGGAAGCGGAGCTTGGCGACCTTGTCGGAGACGCGGACGGCCTCCAGGCCGGCGAGGAGCCGGTCGGCGCGCTTGGCCATGTTCTGCGCGGCCACGGTCTTGGTGGCCTTGGCGCGCATCTTGTCGGCCTGCGAGTTCAGTGCCGCGGCCTTCTTCTCGGCGTTCTGGCGCTCGCGCTTGCGGCGCTTCTCGTCGGCCTCGCGCTGCTGCTGGTAGAGCTTCCAGCCCATGTTGTAGACGTCGATCTGGGAGCGGTTGGCGTCCAGGTAGAAGACCTTGTTGACGACGGTCTCGACCAGGTCGACGTCGTGGGAGATGACGATGAAGCCACCGCGGTAGGTCTTCAGGTAGTCGCGCAGCCAGACGATGGAGTCGGCGTCGAGGTGGTTGGTGGGCTCGTCGAGGAGCAGGGTGTCGGCGTCCGAGAAGAGGATCCGGGCCAGCTCGACGCGGCGGCGCTGACCACCGGAGAGGGTGTGCAGCGGCTGGCCGAGCACCCGGTCGGGCAGGCCGAGGGCGGCCGAGATGGTCGCGGCCTCCGCCTCGGCGGCGTACCCGCCCTTGGTCAGGAACTCCGTCTCCTGGCGCTCGTACTGCTTCATCGCCTTGTCGCGGGTGCCGCCGGTGCCGGTGGCGATGCGCTCCTCGTTGGCGCGCATCTTCTTGATCAGCACGTCGAGGCCGCGCGCGGACAGGATGCGGTCGCGGGCCAGCACGTCGAGGTCGCCGGTACGCGGGTCCTGCGGGAGGTAGCCGACCTCGCCCGAGCGGGCGATGGAGCCGGCGGCGGGCTGACCCTCGCCGGCGAGGCACTTGGTGAGGGTGGTCTTGCCCGCTCCGTTGCGGCCGACCAGGCCGATGCGGTCGCCCTTGGCGACACGGAAGGAAGCGGACTCGATAAGGACGCGGGCGCCGGCGCGCAGCTCGATGCCGGTGGCGGTGATCACGGAAATACTCCAGGGCGGGTCGGGACGGCGGAAGGGGGGCAGGACGCGAAGCTTCGACGCCGCTAATCCGCGAGGAGATTTGCCATGAGAGACATTCTACCGGGGGTGCGCAACTACTTTCCGGGCGCGGGCGGGGCCGTCCGGCCTGCGGGATCCACTCCCCCGCATCCCCCGTTCGGCCCAGCGGCCCCACGGAGCGGCCGAGGCGCATACAGGGACGATCAGGTTGATACTCGGCGCATGGGCGGAGACGCGACGGCGCCTGTTTCACGGATGGAGGGCGGCGGGGATGCAGTTCGACGACGACGCCAGTCTCGACAGCTCCGAGGTCAAGGACATGCGGGGTGGCGGCGGCCGCATCCCGGGCGGGAAGGCCACCGTCGGCGGCGGCATCGTCGGTCTGATCGCGCTGGTCATCGGGCTGCTGTTCGGGGTGGGGCCGGAGCAGCTGGGGCTGTCCACCGGGGAGCCGGAACCGACGCCCGTCTCCTCGTCGCTCAACCAGGTGCAGCAGGCCTGCAAGTCGGGGCGGGACGCGAACACGCGCGAGGACTGCCGGCTGGTGGCGGTGGTCCGGAGCACCCAGGCCTTCTGGAAGCAGGAGTTCGCCAAGCGCGGCGGCCAGTACAGCCCGGCGTCGACCGTGTTCTTCGAGAACCGGGTGAACACCGCGTGCGGGACCGCGAGCGCGGCGGTGGGCCCCTTCTACTGCCCGGCGGACCGGCAGGTCTATCTGGACCTGGGCTTCTTCGACGACCTGCGGACGAAGTTCGGCGCGACCGGCGGTCCCTTCGCCCAGGCCTACGTCGTCGCCCATGAGTACGGGCACCACATCCAGAACCTCACCGGAACCCTCCAGCGGGCCCAGGACGGCAGGCAGGGCCCGAACAGCAACGCGGTCAAGGTCGAGCTGCAGGCCGACTGCTATGCCGGGGTGTGGGCGCACAACGCGACGAACGTCGCGGACGCCTCCACCGGGCGGCCGCTCATCAAGTCCCTGACCGAGGCGGACATCAGGGACGGGCTGGACGCGGCGGCCGCGGTCGGCGACGACCGGATCCAGGAGAAGTTCCAGGGCCGGGTGTCCCCGGAGTCCTGGACGCACGGCTCGGCCGAGCAGCGTCAGCAGTGGTTCTACCAGGGCTACCGGACCGGTGACATGGCCCAGTGCAACACCTTCCGCTGACTGTCGGTGACGCCTGCCATGCTGGTGTGACGCGGGTCACCGTCACGAGAGGGAGTGATCGTCATGGCAGGCGTTCCGTCCATCTGTCCCACCCTGGTCTACCGCGACGCGAAGGCGGCCATCAAGCTGCTGACCGAGGCCTTCGGCTTCAGCCAGGTCGCCGTCTACGAAGGGGAGGACGGCTCGGTGATGCACGCCGAGCTGGCGTACGGCAACGGCATGGTGATGCTGGGCAGCTCGGGCAGGGGTGGGGCGTTCGACAAGGCCATGGAGGGCGCCGGCCCCTCGGGGGTCTATGTCGTGGTCGACGACGTGGACGCCCATCACCGGCGGGCGGTCGAGCACGGCGCGGAGATCGTGATGGAACCCACCGACCAGGACTACGGCTCCCGCGACTACATGGCCCGTGACGCCGAGGGCAACGTCTGGAGCTTCGGGACGTACGCGCCGCAGGTCTGACCCCGGTGGCGCGCCCGTCCCTGCCCGCGTGGACACGACCTACGGGGGTCACTCGCCGCCGGTGTGGACCTGGAAGGCGGCCCGGCGGACCGCCTTGGCCAGCGTCGGGTCGGGGTGGGCCGCGGCGAGCGCGACCAGTACCTGCACCGTGCGCGGATGGCCGACCGCGCGGACCTCGTCCAGCAGCCGGGGGACGGTGGTCCGGACGGCGGAGTCGAGGTGGCGGGCCAGCAGCTCGGCCTCGCCGTGGTCGGCGATCGCGGCGGCGGTGTCCACCCAGAGCCAGGTCGACTCCTCGGCGGTCAGGACGTCCTGGGCGTCGTCGGGGTCGACCCCGTCGTGCACGGCGAGCCAGAGCAAGGCGTAGGGGCGCAGGGCGGGCTCGCGCACGGCGGCGCGCACCTCGGGCTCGGCGGGGGCTCCGACCACGCGCAGCGCCTCGAAGGCGAGGCCGCGCAGCAGGGCGTCCTCGCCGCGGGCCGCCTGCAGCAGCTCGGTCACCGCGTGGCCGACGGGCCGGGCGGCCAGCCAGGCCTGGTACTCGGCGCGGGCCGGGCCGGGGGTGAGCCGCGCGCAGCCGTGCAGCATGGCGGCGGCGGACTGCTCGATGTTCCCGGCGGGGCTCTGCGCCGCGACGCAGATCTGCTCCAGCTTGACCCAGACGGCCCAGCTGCCGAGCGGGGTGAGCGTGGCCCGGGCGGGGCCGAGGGTGACGGCGTCCACGGCGGCGAGTCCGCCGAGTGCCCAGCGCAGCAGCCGGGCGAGCGGGACGGGGCGGGCCTCCGCGGAGCCGGCGGCGGACGTCAGCGCCACGGTGGGCTCGGACTCGTAGGGGATCTCGCACCGCTCGTCGCGCAGTTCGGTGACGCGCTGCCCGAGCAGGTCGAGCAGGTCCGGGACGGTCACCGGGCCGGCGGACAGCTGGAGCAGGGAGAGGAGTTGGGGCATCGCCTCGACGACCTCGGCGACGGCCGAGGGGGCGATGTCGGCGGGTGCGGGATGGACCAGCGACCAGGCGTCGAAGAGGGCGACCCAGCCGCGCAGTACGGCGGTGTCGTCGCGGTCCCAGGCGCGCAGCCGCCAGCCGGGCCGGGCGTGGCCGCCGTGCACCTCGACCAGTCCGGCGAGGCGGGCGCGGTCCCAGCCGACCTGGATCTGGCCGTGCGTCAGGCCCAGTTCCGTGGCGGCGCGTTCGACGTCGGCCGCGGGCAGGGCGCCCGTGGGGGCGGGCCGGCCGCCGTCGCCGGCGCCGAGGTTGCGCTCGGCCCAGCGGGTCAGGCGTACGGCGTCGGCGAGCGAGGCCCGGGCCCGGTTCGCGAGGTCGGCCGTGGCGGGCGTACCCGCCGGGGGCCGGGGCGCGGGCCGGGTGCGTCGGTCGGTCACCGCCTTGCGGGCCGCGGCGACGGAGCGCGGCGAGACGAGTCGGAGTCTGGAGTCGCGAGCCAACTGCTCATCAGGCTTTCGGGACGTCACGGAAGCAGTCTCGCCCGTCACTGGCCGAAAGCCCAAACGGAACCGATCGTTATCGCCGCTGACCCGCAGCGCAGACCGGGACAAGCCGCCCGTGCGGCCCTGTCCGTCACAGGGCCTTCACATGACGGCTCTTCACACGGTCGTTCACGAGGCCTTCGGCGCGGACCTCGACACGGCCTTCACATGAGCGGGGTGAGGAAGCGGCGCAGGGCCTCCTCGTAGCCGGCCGGGTCGGCGTTCCACATCGCGCCGTGCCCGGCTCCGGCCACGGTGTGCAGCGTGACGAGGTCGGGGCGGGCGGCGGCGAGCCCGCGGGAGGGTCCCCAGGGGGCGAGCGCGTCGTCCGGGCCGTGGACGATCAGTACGGGGACGCGCAGCACGCCGGGGTCGGCGCCCGCCGGCCGGCGGTCGGCGCGCAGGCCCGTGAGGCCCTCGGCGGCCCGGACCGCCAGCGGCAGCACGACACCGGGGACGCCGCGCGCCTTGGCGAGCCCCCGCAGGGTGGCGTGCCAGTCGAGCACCGGGGAGTCGAGGACCAGCCCGGAGATCCGGTGGGCCAGCGGCGAGCGCTCGAAGGCGCGCAGGGCCATGGTGGCGCCGGTGGACCAGCCGTGGAGGATCACGCGGCGGGCTCCGTAGCGCAGGGCGTAGCGGATGGCGGCGTCCAGGTCACGCCATTCCGATTCGCCGAGGTGGCCGAGGCCGTCCGGGGAGGCGGGGGCGCCCAGGTCGCCCCGGTAGCCGAGGTCCAGGACGGGCAGCTGATGGCGGTGCAGGAAGGGCATGACCACCATCGGGTGCTCACGGCTGCTGCCGAGCCCGTGCACGGTGATCACCCAGGTGTCCCGGGCGGCGGGCAGGAACCAGGCGGGCAGGGCGCCGAGCTCCCCGGGGATGTCCACGTCGGCGTGGTCGAGCCCGAGGGCGGTGCGCGGGTTGCCGACGTACACCTGGGGGGTGAGGGAGACCCGGGTACCGGGTTCGAGGGTGCCGTGGGTGACGGAGACGAGTCGCCGTACGACCGCGTCCGGGCCGGGGTCGGCGTCCGGGACCACGGGGCCGACGACGGCGTGCACGCCGGGTGCGACCAGGCCGTAGGTGCCGGGGCGCAGGGAGGCGAGCGAGCGGGTCAGCGTGATCCGGCCGTCGGCCACGGAGTGGACACCGAGCCGTGGTCCGCCGGGCAGTGGGCGTCCGGGTTCGGGCCGCAGGGCCGCGTCGGCGGCGTGCCTGCCGATGGCGACGGCGGCCGCGCCGGCACCCAGCAGAGTCGTGGTGACGGCCGCTGCCGTCGCTGTCGCGGTACGCACTGCTCCAGTGTCGGGTCGGGGCCTCCGGCGGGCCACCGGAGCGGATCCGTCCGCCGCCGGCGCGAGCCGGGCCGACGGCATGTGATCTGAGTCTCTTTCGGCGCTCCGGAGGTGGAGCGGGGCGCGCGCCGGACACCCTCCGGAGGGACTCATTCACCCGGCTTTGACGTGCATTAATAGCGTTATCTACGTAAGTATCAGGACGAATGGCCCGATCACACCCCGCGCCAGTACACCGCTCCGCCCGCGCCAGTTCATCTTCCGTTCACTCAGGTTGCCTACGGTCGCCGAGCCACTGACGTCAAACAGAAGCCTGGGTAAATGGAGCACATAACGCTTCTCCTCGGGATCGTGATCATCACCGCTCTCGTGTTCGACTTCACGAACGGTTTCCACGACACAGCCAACGCGATGGCTACCACCATCTCGACCGGCGCCCTCAAGCCCAAGACGGCGGTGGCCATGTCCGCCGTGCTCAACCTCGTCGGCGCGTTCATGTCCGTGGAGGTCGCCAAGACGATCTCCAAGGGGCTCGTCAACGAGGAAGGCATCCAGCCAGAGGTGATCTTCGCCGCCCTGGTCGGAGCGATCCTCTGGAACCTCGTCACCTGGCTGGTCGGTCTCCCCTCCAGCTCCTCGCACGCCCTGATGGGCGGCCTGATCGGCGCCGCGGTCGCCTCCGCCGGCATCGGCGCGGTCAACGGCAGCGTCGTCGTCACCAAGGTCCTCATCCCCGCGATCGCCGCCCCGCTGGTGGCCGGCATCGCCGCGTACCTGGCCGCCAAGGTCACCTACAAGCTGGGTGACAAGGTCGGCGAGAAGACCTCCGCCAAGGGCTACCGCGCCGGTCAGATCGCCTCGGCCGGTCTCGTCTCCCTCGCGCACGGCACCAACGACGCGCAGAAGACGATGGGCATCATCACCCTGGCCCTCATCGCCGGCGGCGCGATCGCGCCCGACGCGAACCCGCCGGTCTGGGTCATCGTCTCCGCCGGTATGGCCATCGCGATGGGTACCTACCTGGGCGGCTGGCGCATCATCCGCACCATGGGCACCGGCCTGACCGACCTGCAGCCGCAGCAGGGCTTCGCCGCCCAGACCTCGGCCGCGTCCGTCATCCTCGCCTCCTCGAACCTCGGCTTCTCGCTCTCCACCACCCACGCGTGCTCCGGCGCCGTCATGGGTTCGGGCCTGGGCCGCAAGGGCGGTGTGGTCCGCTGGTCCACCGCGACCCGCATGTTCATCGCCTGGGGCCTGACCCTGCCGGCCGCCGCGCTGGTCTCGGCCGGTGCCGAGCTGGTCATGCGTTCCGGTGACATCGGCGTCGCCGCCGTCGCCGTCTTCCTGGTCGCCTCCTGCTTCGCCATCTGGGTCATCTCCCGCCGCCAGGTCGTCGACCACCACAACGTCAACGACGTGGAGTCGGCCGCCGCGGAGGAGCCGGGCGTCGTCACCACGGCGATCGCCGCCGTCACCGTCCCGCCGACCGTCGCGGCGGCCGGTCCGTCCGTGGCAGCGGCCGCCGGTACGACCGCCGCGGTCACGGACGAGGACCTCAAGGCCACCATCCCGGCCGAGACGACCGCCCCGACGACCGCACCGGCTCCGGCCGCCGCGGTCTGACCGAGACATACAGAGGAAACGGCAGTATGAAGATCGACTGGGAAGCACTCGGCTCCGTCTTCGGGGTCAGCCTCTCCGCCACCGTCGCCCTCGTGGCCCTGTTCACCCTGGGCCTGGTGGGCCTGTCCAAGCACGAGACCGCCACCGAGCAGGGCGGCACCGCCACCCTCGCCCGCACCGGCGCGTACCTCTGCTTCGCGCTCGTCGCGGCGGCCGTGACGTACGGGATCTACCTGATCGTCTCCTGATCCGCCGCCGCAGGGCGGGTCGGGTGTGAAGGCTCCCTCCGGGTTTGTCCCGGGGGGAGCTTTCGCGTTCCCTCCCGCGCCCTCCGTCCCCGCCGCACCGCAGGTCAACGGCGAGTTGACGGGCGTTCGAGGTGCGTGGTGGACTGCCGGAGCCAATACGGCGGCATGGAGAGGAAGTCCGGTGCGAATCCGGCGCGGTCCCGCCACTGTCACCGGAATCGCACGCCGCGCGTGCGTCCCGGGAGCCAGGAACTCTCGCCGCCGGACACGTCGAACCAGGGCGCGGACCCTGAGTGAGGACATACCTGCCACCATGCGTGCCGATCGCGTCTTCGCGTACGGCGCCACGGCGGGCCTGATCGGCGACCGGATCCTCGGGGATCCGCGCCGAGGGCACCCCGTGGCCGCCTTCGGACGGGCCGCCGCCGCCGTCGAACGCTCCCTGTGGGGCGACGACCGCGCCCGGGGCCTCCTGCACACCCTGGTGTGCGCCGGGGGCGCGGCCGCCGTCGGAGCGCTGGGCGCCCGCGCCGTGCGCTCCCGGCCCGCGGCCGCCCGTATCGCCCTGACCGCCGCCGCCACCTGGGCCGTCGTGGGCGGCACCTCGCTGGGCCGGGAGGCCCGCGCCATCGGAGGCGCGCTCGCCGCCGGGGACATCGAGGTGGCCCGGGAGCGGCTGCCCCACCTGTGCGGACGCGACCCCCAGGCCCTGGACGGACAGCAGATGGCCCGCGCCGTCGTGGAGTCCGTCGCCGAGAACACCTCCGACGCGGTGGTCGGGGCCCTCGTGTGGGGCGCCGTCGCCGGAGTCCCCGGACTGCTGGCCTTCCGCGCCGTGAACACCCTGGACGCGATGGTCGGCCACAAGTCCCCCCGCTACCTGCGCTACGGCTGGGCCTCCGCCCGGCTCGACGACCTGGCCGGCTGGCCGGGCGCCCGGCTGACGGCGGTCGCCGCCGTACTGGCCGGCCCCGACCGGCGGGGCGCCGTACGGGCCTGGCGCGCGGACGCCGCCGCGCACCCGAGCCCGAACGCCGGACCCGTGGAGGCCTCCTTCGCCGGGGCGCTGGGCGTCAGACTGGGCGGAACCCTCGCGTACGGCGGCCGGGTCGAGCACCGGGCCGTGCTGAACGGCGGGGCGGGTCGGCCGGTGGAGGTCGCGGACATCGAGCGGGCGGTACGGCTGTCGCGCCAGGTGACCTGGCTGGCCCTGGGCGCCTGCGTGGCCGCCCGGCTGCTGGTCTCCCGTACGACACGCACGGCACGTACGACACGGAGGGGGCGGCGCGGATGAGCGGCGCGAGGCGCGGCGGGGGTCTGCTGGTCGCGGGCACCACGTCGGACGCGGGCAAGAGCGTGGTCACGGCGGGCATCTGCCGTTGGCTGGCCCGGCAGGGCGTGAAGGTGGCGCCCTTCAAGGCGCAGAACATGTCGCTGAACTCCTTCGTGACCCTGGAGGGCGCCGAGATCGGGCGCGCCCAGGCGATGCAGGCCCAGGCGGCCCGTGTGGAGCCGACCGCGCTGATGAACCCGGTGCTGCTCAAGCCGGGCAGTGACCGCAGCAGCCAGGTGGTGCTGCTGGGCAAGCCGGTGGGCGAGATGAGCGCCCGCGGCTACCACGGTGGGCGCCAGGAACAGTTGCTCGGCATCGTCACGGACTGCCTGGAGCAGCTGCGGGGCACGTATGACGCCGTGATCTGCGAGGGGGCGGGGAGTCCGGCCGAGATCAACCTGCGCCGGACCGACATCGTGAACATGGGCATCGCGCGCGCCGCGCGGTTCCCGGTGGTCGTGGTCGGGGACATCGACCGCGGCGGGGTCTTCGCGTCCTTCTTCGGGACGACGGCGCTGCTCTCCCCCGAGGACCAGTCCCTGATCGCGGGATACCTGGTCAACAAGTTCCGCGGCGACGTGTCGCTGCTGGAGCCGGGCATGGAGATGCTGCGCGGCCTGACCGGCCGGGCCACCTACGGGGTGCTGCCGTTCCAGCACGGCCTGGGCATCGACGAGGAGGACGGCCTGCGGGTCTCCCTGCGCGGGGCGGTACGCGAGTCCGTCGTCGCGCCGCCGGTGGGCGAGGACGTACTGCGGGTCGCCGTGTGCGCGGTGCCGCTGATGTCGAACTTCACGGACGTGGACGCGCTCGCGGCGGAGCCGGGGGTCGTGGTGCGGTTCGTGGACCGGGCCGAGGAACTGGCCGACGCGGACCTGGTCGTCGTACCGGGCACCCGGGGCACGGTGAAGGCCCTTCAGTGGCTGCGGGAACGCGGGCTCGCGGACGCGCTGCTGCGCAGGGCCGCCGAGGGGCGGCCGGTGCTGGGCATCTGCGGCGGGTTCCAGGTGCTGGGCGAGCGGATCTCGGACGAGGTCGAATCGCGGGCGGGCGAGGTCGACGGCCTCGGGCTGCTCCCCGTACGGGTGCGCTTCGAGCGGGAGAAGACCCTGGCCCGGCCGGTGGGTTCGGCGTTGGGCGAGGACGTCGCGGGCTACGAGATCCACCACGGCGTGGCCGAGGTGCTCGGCGGCGAGGCCTTCCTGGACGGCTGCCGCGTCGGGTCGGTGTGGGGCACCCACTGGCACGGATCGCTGGAGTCGGACGGCTTCCGCCGGGCGTTCCTGCGGGAGGTGGCGGCGGCCGCGGGGCGGCGCTTCGTCCCGGCGCCGGACACGTCGTTCTCCGCGCTGCGGGAGGAGCAGCTGGACCTGCTCGGCGACCTGATCGAAGAACACGCGGATACGGATGCGCTGCTGCGGCTGATCGAGGGCGGAGCCCCGGCGGGCCTCCCGTTCCTTCCGCCGGGCGCGCCGTGACGGGCGTGGCCCTGCGGGGCTTCTCCCCCACCCCGCCCCTTCCCGAAACCGGGGGCGAG
>NZ_JBGBPT010000011.1:29584-141450 GCF_041106355.1 Streptomyces sp. BF23-19
GACCCCCCGGCCCCCCGGGCGTGCGCTTCGCGCCCGTGCGCTCAAACGCCGCGCGGGCTGGGATTGCTGCGCAATCCAGCCTCGCCGGCGTTTGAGGCGCGGGGTCTGGGGCGGAGACCCAGTTTCGGGAAGGGGCGGGGTGGGGGACCAGCCCCGCGCAGCGGCCCCCGCAACCGCACCTCGCAACCGACCGCACCCCACCAAGGAGTGAGCAACACGTGAGCACGCCATACCCGTTCACCGCGGTCGTCGGCCAGGCCGACCTCCGCCTGGCACTGCTGCTGAACGCGGTCAGCCCGGCGGTCGGTGGTGTGCTCGTGCGCGGCGAGAAGGGGACCGCCAAGTCCACCGCCGTCCGCGCGCTGTCCGCCCTGCTGCCGCAGGTGGACGTCGTATCGGGCTGCCGGTTCAGCTGCGCGCCCGCCACGCCGGACCCGGCCTGCCCGGACGGCCCGCACGAGCCCGGCCCCGGCGGCGTCCGGCCCGCCCGCATGGTGGAGCTGCCCGTCGGCGCCTCCGAGGACCGCCTCGTCGGCGCCCTCGACATCGAACGGGCCCTCGCCGAGGGCGTGAAGGCCTTCGAGCCCGGGCTGCTCGCCGACGCCCACCGCGGGATCCTCTACGTCGACGAGGTCAACCTCCTCCACGACCACCTGATCGACCTGTTGCTCGACGCCGCGGCGATGGGCGCCTCGTACGTGGAGCGCGAGGGCGTCTCCGTCCGGCACGCGGCCCGTTTCCTGCTCGTCGGCACGATGAACCCCGAGGAGGGCGAGCTGCGGCCGCAGCTCCTCGACCGGTTCGGGCTCACCGTCGAGGTGGCCGCCTCCCGCGAGCCCGCCCAGCGCGTCGAGGTGGTCCGCCGCCGGCTCGCCTACGAGGACGACCCCGCGGGCTTCGCGACCCGCTGGGCCGGGGACGAGCACGAAATCCGCGCTCGGGTGGTGGCCGCGCGGGCGCTGCTCCCGAAGGTCTCGCTCGGCGACACCGCGCTCCTGCAGATCGCGGCGACCTGCGCCGGGTTCGAGGTCGACGGGATGCGGGCCGACATCGTGATGGCGCGGACCGCGACCGCGCTGGCCGCCTGGGCCGGGCAAACCGACGTACGGAAGGAAGACGTCCGGCAGGCCGCCCTGCTGGCGCTCCCGCACCGGCGGCGCCGCAACCCGTTCGACGCGCCCGGGCTCGACGAGGACATGCTCGACCGGATCCTGGACGAGTTCCCCGACGAGGACCCGGAGCCGGAGCCTGAGCCCGAGCGCCCCGACGACAGCGGCCCCGAGGACGACGGCCCCGGCGGCGGTCCCGACGGCGGACCCGGTGGCACGCCCCCGCAGGGTGACGGGTCCCAGGACCCGGGCACCCGGGCCGAGACCCCCGAGGCCCCCGATTCCGGCGAGGCCCCCGCGGAGGCCCCCGAGGCCCCGCAGCCCTCCGCCCAGGAGGCGGCCGGGCCCGAGCAGGCCGCGGTGCGTGCCGCCGAGCCGTTCCGGACCAAGATGCTCAGCGTGCCCGGCCTCGGCGAGGGCGCGTCCGGACGCCGGTCGCGCGCCCGCACCGCCCACGGCCGCACCACCGGCGCCCAGCGCCCCCGCGGCCATCTGACGAAGTTGCACCTGGCCGCCACCATCCAGGCCGCCGCGCCGCACCAGAAGGCGCGCGGCCGCGACGGGCGCGGCCTCGTGATCCGCAAGGACGATCTGCGCCAGGCCACACGGGAGGGCCGTGAGGGCAACCTCGTCCTCTTCGTCGTCGACGCCTCCGGCTCCATGGCCGCCCGGCAGCGCATGAGCGCGGTCAAGGGCGCCGTGCTGTCGCTGCTCCTGGACGCGTACCAGCGCCGGGACAAGGTCGGCCTGATCACCTTCCGGGGTGCCACGGCCGAGCTGGCCCTGCCGCCGACCTCCTCGGTGGACGCGGCGGCGGCCCGGCTGGAGCAGCTGCCGACGGGCGGCCGCACCCCGCTGGCCGCCGGACTGTTGAAGGCCCACGAGGTGCTGCGGATCGAGCGGCTGCGGGATCCCTCGCGCCGGCCGCTGCTCGTGGTGGTCACCGACGGGCGGGCCACCTCGGCCGGGAACGTCGGGGGCCGTACGGACAGCACCCCGCGGGAGCTCGCGGGGCACAGCGCGCGGCTGCTGCAGGCCGGGGGCGTCGCCTCCGTGGTCGTGGACTGCGAGTCCGGGCCGGTCCGGCTGGGACTGGCCGGCGTACTGGCCCGGGACCTCGGAGGTCCCGCCGTCACGCTGGACGGGCTGCGGGCCGACTCGCTGGCCGGGCTCGTGAAGAACGTACGTACCGCGGTGGCATCCACCACCGCTTCACCCGACAGCAGCAACAGGAGGGCCGCGTAATGCCTCAGGGACAGCCGTCCGTCGTTCCGGACGACGGGCTCACGACGCGCCAGCGCCGCAACCGTCCGCTGGTCTTCGTCCACACCGGCCCCGGCAAGGGCAAGTCCACGGCGGCCTTCGGGCTGGCGCTGCGCGCCTGGAACCAGGGCTGGCCGATCGGGGTGTTCCAGTTCGTCAAGTCGGCGAAGTGGAAGGTCGGCGAGGAGAACGCGCTCAAGGTGCTCGGCGCCTCCGGCGAGGGCGGCTCCGTCGTCTGGCACAAGATGGGCGAGGGCTGGTCCTGGGTCCAGCGGGACGCGCAGCTCGACAACGAGCAGGCGGCCAAGGAAGGCTGGGAGCAGGTCAAGCGCGATCTGGCCGCCGAGACGCACAAGCTGTACGTGCTGGACGAGTTCGCCTACCCGATGCACTGGGGCTGGATCGACGTCGACGAGGTCATCGAGGTGCTGCGGGGCCGTCCCGGCACGCAGCACGTGGTGATCACGGGCCGCAACGCGCCGGAGAAGCTGGTGGAGTTCGCGGACCTCGTCACCGAGATGACCAAGGTCAAGCACCCGATGGACACGGGGCAGAAGGGCCAGAAGGGCATCGAGTGGTGACTTCGTTCAACGTACCCCGGCTGGTCATCGCCGCTCCCTCGTCGGGCAGCGGCAAGACCACCGTGGCCACGGGCCTGATGGCGGCCTTCTCGGAGCGCGGCCTCGCCGTGTCCCCGCACAAGGCCGGGCCCGACTACATCGACCCCGGTTACCACGCGCTGGCCACCGGCCGGCCGGGACGCAACCTCGACGCCTTCATGTGCGGACCGGACCTGGTCGCTCCGCTGTTCGCACACGGGGCGGCCGGGTGCGATCTGGCCGTGGTCGAGGGCGTCATGGGGCTCTACGACGGGGCCGCGGGCCGGGGTGAACTGGCGTCGACGGCGCAGGTCGCGAAGTTGCTGCGGGCGCC
This sequence comes from Streptomyces sp. BF23-19, assembly GCF_041106355.1. Lineage (NCBI taxonomy): Bacteria > Bacillati > Actinomycetota > Actinomycetes > Kitasatosporales > Streptomycetaceae > Streptomyces > Streptomyces sp. BF23-19. Next base: position 32,890 of record NZ_JBGBPT010000011.1, read on the forward strand.
GGTGGTGCTGGTGGTCGACGCCTCCTCGCAGTCGCGGTCGGTGGCGGCGCTGGTGCACGGATTCGCGTCCTTCGACCCGCAGGTGCGCCTCGGCGGGGTGATCCTGAACAAGGTCGGCTCCGACCGGCACGAGGTGATGCTGCGGGAGGCCCTGGAGGAGGCGGGGATGCCGGTGCTCGGCGTCCTGCGACGGGCGCCGCAGGTGGCCACGCCCTCGCGCCACCTGGGGCTGGTCCCGGTGGCCGAGCGGCACACCGACGCGCTGGCCTCGGTGTCGGCGCTGGCCGCGCAGGTCCGGGCGGGCTGCGACCTGGACGCCCTGATGGCCCTGGCCCGCACGGCTCCGCCGCTGGACTGCGAGGCGTGGTCTCCCCACGCGGACCCGTCGGCGGCAATGGCGCGGGAGTCCGGGGGCGCCGCCCCCGGCAACGGCGCGGCACCGGTGATCGCGGTCGCCGGCGGCGCCGCCTTCACCTTCTCCTACGCCGAGCACACCGAGCTGCTCACCGCCGCCGGTGCGGAGGTCGTCACCTTCGACCCCCTGCGGGACGAGGCACTCCCGCCCGGCACCGCCGGCCTGGTGATAGGCGGCGGCTTCCCGGAGATGTACGCGCCCGAACTGTCCGCCAACGAACCGCTGCGGGCGGCCGTCGCCGCCTTCGCCGCGGCCGGCGGCCCGGTCGCCGCCGAGTGCGCCGGGCTGCTCTACCTCGGCCGGTCGTTGGACGGGAAGCCCATGTGCGGGGTGCTCGACGCCGACGCGCGGATGTCGGAGCGCCTGACCCTCGGCTACCGCGAGGCGGTGGCCGTGTCCGACAGCCCGCTCGCGCGGGCCGGGACCCGGCTGCGCGGGCACGAGTTCCACCGGACGGTGATCGAGCCGGGCGCCGGGGCGGCCCCGGCCTGGGGGTTCACCCACCCGGAGCGCCGGGTCGAGGGCTTCGTGCAGCAGGGCGTGCACGCCAGCTACCTGCACACCCACTGGGCGGCGGAGCCGTCCGTCGCCCGCCGCTTCACGGAAGCCGCGGCAGCACGGCGGTGACCTCCGTCCCCGGCCGGCGCTCAGTCCGCGATGCCCACCACGAGCCAGATCCCGGCCACCCCGCCCACCGTGCACATCAGCGTGGACAGGGCGGGGTGCTTGTGGTGGGCCTCGGGGAGGATCTCGGCGGAGGCGAGGTACAGCAGGACGCCTCCGAAGAAGCCGAGGTACGCGCCGAGCGGTTCCTCCGGAAGGGTGAACAGCAAAGTGGACGCCGCGCCCACGACCGGGGCGACGGCGTCCGCGAAGAGCATCATCAGGGCCTTGCGGCGGTCGTTCCCGTAGAGGCTGGTGAGCGTGTACGTGTTGAACCCGTCGGCGAAGTCGTGGGTGATCACGGCCAGCGCCACGGCCACGCCCATCCCCCCACCGACCTGGAAGGCCGCTCCCAGGGCCACCCCGTCGGCGAGGCTGTGGCCGACCATGGCCGCGGCCGCGGTGAGTCCGACCTGGGGGACGCGGGCGCCGTCCTCGGCGCCGTGCGCGGCCTGGCGGACCGCCAACAGCCGTTCCACGACGTGCGCGACCAGGAATCCGGCCACGAAGAGCAGCAGGGCGAGCGGGACCCCGAACACCTCGTCGCCCGCCGCGTGGAGGGCCTCCGGGAGCAGGTCGAGGCCGACGACGCCGAGCATCAGCCCACCGGCCAGGCCCAGCACGAGGTGGCGGCGGTCGGTGACGCGCTGCGCCGCCCATCCGCCCGCCAGGGTCATCAGGAACGCGCCCAACGCCACGATCACGGCCATGCGCCCCTGAATACAGACTCCTCGCCCCGCGCGCACGTCCGCGCGCGGGCGGCGGGCGGCGGAGGGTTGACGAACGGCCGGTGCACGTGATGTGTCGGTGCCAGTGACGGTGACGGTGACTACGGAGGGAGGGCCCGCGGTGGGCGAGTACACGACGCAGGTGGTGGTCGGGGTCGGCGGACGCGCGGGGGTTTCCGTCGCGGAGGTCTGCGCCCTGGTCGAGGAGACGCTGCGGGGGGCCGGGCTGGCCGTGGGGTCGGTGACGGCGCTGGCCACGGTGGAGTCGAAGGCGGACGAGCCCGGGATCACGGGTGCGGCGGAACGTTTCGGCGTCCCCCTGGTGAGCTACCCCGCCGACCGGCTGGCCGCCGTCATCGTGCCGCACCCCTCGGAGGCGGCGCGTGCCGCCACCGGGACCCCCTCGGTGGCGGAGGCCGCCGCCCTCGCGGGCGGCGGGGAACTCCTCGTGCCCAAGCGGCGGTCGGTGTCGGCGACCTGCGCCGTGGCCACGACGCACACGCACGACCTGCGCCACCACGGGGACGCCGAGGTGATCGACGCGGGCTCCGCGCTGGTGGACCTGGCCGTCAACGTACGTGCGGACACGCCCCCGGACTGGCTCAAGCGGCGGATCGCCGCCTCCCTCGGGGATCTCGCCGCGTATCCCGACGGGCGGCCCGCCCGCGCGGCGGTGGCGGCTCGGCACGGGCTGCCGGTCGAGCGGGTGCTGTTGACGGCCGGGGCGGCGGAGGCGTTCGTACTGATCGCCCGAGCCCTGGGAGCCGTCCGGCCGGTCGTGGTGCATCCGCAGTTCACCGAGCCGGAGGCCGCCCTGCGGGACGCCGGGCACCGGGTCGAGCGTGTGGTGCTGCGGGCGGCGGACGGCTTCCGGCTGGACCCGGCGGCCGTGCCCGAGGACGCGGACCTCGTGGTGATCGGCAACCCGACCAACCCGACGTCCGTACTGCACCCGGCGGGAACCCTCTCCGCGCTGGCCCGGCCGGGCCGGATCCTGGTCGTGGACGAGGCGTTCATGGACGCGGTCCCGGGTGAGCGGGAGGCCCTGGCCGGGCGGATGGACCTGCCGGGGCTGGTGGTGCTGCGGAGCCTGACCAAGACGTGGGGGTTGGCGGGGCTGCGGATCGGCTACGTACTGGCCGAGCCCGAGGTGATCGCGAAGCTGGCGGCCGCGCAGCCGCTGTGGCCGGTCTCGACCCCGGCGCTGGTGGCGGCCGAGGCCTGTATGGCTCCGGCGGCGCTGGCCGAGGCGCAGGAGGCGGCCCGGCGGATCGCGGTGGACCGGGCGCACCTGCTGGCCGGGCTCGCGGAGTTCGACGAGGTGACGTCCGTCGGGGTGGCGGAGGGGCCGTTCGTGCTGATCCAGGTGGCGGGCGGGGCCGAGGTCCGCACCCGGCTGCGCGCCCTCGGCTTCGCCGTCCGCCGCGGGGACACCTTCCCGGGGCTGGACCACTCCTGGCTGCGGCTGGCGGTGCGCGACCGGGCGACGACGGGCCGGCTGCTCCAGGCCATGGACCACGCACTCGCGCTGGCCGCACGCTGAGCACATGCGGGGCGTGCCGGCCTCACCGGCCTCACCGGCCTCACCGGATGTACCGGCCTTCCCGGACCCGTCCGACCTGTACTCGTCACGGAGCGTCGACGGCGCCGTCACCCGTTCGGCCCCCTACGATGGCCGCGGGGGCGGGGCCGGGTGAGGATCCCCGCATCGGCGCATGAGATCCGGGGGCGGGAATGAAGGCATCCGCGAGCATAGGCACGGCGCTGGCCGCGCTGGCCGCGCTGGCGGTCGTGGGCGGCGGGATCTACGCCGTACCGCGGCTGTTCGACGACGGAACGGCGGCGCCCGCCACGGGGCAGCGGTTCCGGGGCAAGCCGGGGCAGGGCGAGGCGGACAGGCCGCAAGGCACCGCCGTGGCCGCCGCCGGGAAGCCGTTCACGCTGGTGGCGACGGGCGACATCATCCCGTACCCGTCGATCGTGCAGCGGTCGGCGGACGACGCGGGCAAGGCCGGGGAGTACGACTTCCGGAAGATACTCGCCGGGGTCAAACCCCTGGTGTCCGCCGCCGACCTGGCGATATGCCACCACGAGATACCGTACGGGCGCCCCGGCGGCCCCTACACCGGCTATCCCACCTTCAAGGCCCCGCACCAGCTCGCGGACGCCCTCAAGGACGCCGGCTACGACAGCTGTTCCACCGCCTCGAACCACACGCTGGACGACGGCTACGAGGGTCTCGCCCGCACCCTGGAGCACCTCGACCGGGTCGGTGTCCCGCACGTCGGCTCGGCCCGCAGCGCGGAGGAGGCCAAGGCCCCGGCGCTGCTCGCGGCGGGCGGGGCGAAGGTCGCCCAGCTCTCCTACACCTACGGCACGAACGGCATCCCACTTCCGCAGGGCAAGCCGTGGGCCGTCAATCTGATCGACAAGGACCGGATCATCGCGGACGCCCGGGCCGCACGGGCGCAGGGCGCGAACGTGGTGGTGCTGAGCGTCCACTGGGGTACCGAGTGGCAGACGGCGCCCGACGAGCAGCAGAAGGAGTTGGCGCAGGCGCTGACCGCCTCCCGCTCGGCCGACGGGCTCCCCGACATCGATCTGATCATCGGTACGCACAACCACGTGCCGCAGCCCTACGAGAAGATCAACGGCACCTGGGTGGTCTTCGGGATGGGCGACCAGGTCGCCAGCTTCGTCCCGGCCGACAAACTGCGCGGCAACCAGTCCTCGGTGCCCCGCTTCACCTTCTCCCCGACGGCGGGCCGTCCGGGCCGCTGGGAGGTGGTGAAGGCCGAATACCTCACGCAGTACTCGGACATGGGGCCGCCGTTCCGTGTCGTCTGCGCCTCCTGCGCGGCCTCGGACACCTCGCTCCCGGCGGCGAAGCGGAGCGAGTACGCGCGGATCGACCAGCAGGTCACCGAGGCCGTGATGTCACGTGGTGCGGACGGACAGGGCCTGGAGCACGCCACCCACTGAGCACCGGGGCCGTCGACCGCCGGGTCCGTCGACCCACGGGTCGACCCCTGAGTCGCCCCGGGGCCGCCGCCCGTCCTCGCCCGTCGCCCGTTGAGCACTCCCCTCCGTGCGCTCCTCGGGGCGGACGCGCCGGGCGGCGGCCCGGGGCTCCCGGCCGCCCTACGAGGCCCTGCCCCGCCGGGTGAGCAGGAGCGCGCCCCCGCCGATGGCGAGCAGGGTCAGGGCCCCGCCCGCGACGTAGGGAGTCAGTGAACCGCCGCCGGTCTCGGCGAGGTTGGCACCGGTGGTGCCGGTGGTGCCACCGGACGTGACGGAGCCGGCGCCCGTCCCGGTCGCCGTCTGGGGCTTGATGTCCGGGTTCGCGGGCGGGTTCGCGGACGGCGCCGCGCCCGCCGGGGACTCGCAGTGCGCCTCGGCGAGCACGATCTCGCCGTCGACCTTCGCCACGTTCAGGTTGAGCGGGTTCACCGCGATCTTCAGGCGGAGCGCGGCGGCGGCCGCCGTGGTGGAGGTGGTCTCCGTGCCGGACAGCTCCAGGTCGATCCGGCCCACTCCGGGAACCTCGACCTTGGTGGGGCCACCGGCGGACAGGGTGACCTTCTTGCCGAGCGCCGTCACCGTCCCGAGGACGTTCGCACCGGCCACCGGCTTCTTGCCCGCCTCGCAGACGGCCTTGGAGGTGACCTTCTCCACCTCGATGAGGGAGAGCAGCGGCAGTCCGGGGACGTGGACGGAGGCCTTGGCCAGGTTCGCCTCCGCCTCGGCCCGGGTCTTGTCGGCGGTGGCCTTGGAGGTGGCCACGTCGGCGCGCAGCACACTGACCGGCTTGTTCCCCTCGACCCCGTCCAGCGTGACGGTCAGCGCGGTCTTCTCGGCCGTCGCCGGGGCACTGACCTCGTTGAGGGTCGTCTTCAGCGGGACGTGCACGGTGTTGAGCAGACCCACGTCCAGTCCGGCGCGCAGGACGACGGCGCCGGCCTTGCCCTCACCCCCGGTGGCGCCCCCTCCCGTGGCGAAGGCGGGCGGCGCGGTGAGCAGGGCGACCGCTCCCGTGGCGAGGAGGACGGCCGCGGGCATGCGGAAGGTATGGCTGTTCACGGTGGTGGAACCCCCGGGGAGTTGGGTGCCGTCGCGCCGCCGATGGGGGACACCGCGGGCGCCGACGGACTCGACCCCGGAATCTTTACGCACTGTGGGTGAACGAGGGGCAAGCTGACGTTACTTCACCTCAAAGGGTGGTTTCCGGGCGCATATTCGAATCATTGCGCCTCATGTTGAACGCAAGTGCTCTCCCTTCACGGACATCCGGCCCGTGCGGTCGTCTTCAACGACCGACGGGCCGCCGATGTCACGCGACGTCAACCGGGCGCCGGCGCACGGTTCAGGCCCGGATCCGGCCGTTCACGACGACCCGCAGCGGCTGCGCCAGCACGCCCACGTCGACGCGTGGGTCGGCGGCGTACACCACGAGGTCGGCGGGCGCCCCCTCGGTCAGCCCCGGCCTGCCGAGCCACTCCCGGGCCGCCCAGGCCGTCGCGGAGAGGGCGTCGATCGCCGGGATACCGGCCTTGACCAGCTCCGCGACCTCCGCCGCGACCAGGCCGTGCGGCAGGGAGCCGCCCGCGTCGGTGCCGACGAAGACCTCGATGCCCGCGTCGTAGGCGGCTCGGACGGTGTCGTAGCGCCGTTCGTGGAGCCGTCGCATGTGCGCCGACCAGTTGGGGAACTTCGCCTCGCCGCCCGCCGCCATCTTCGGGAAGTTGGCGATGTTCACGAGCGTCGGGACGATCGCGACCCCGTGCTGCGCGAACAGCGGGATGGTGTCCTCGGTGAGGCCGGTGGCGTGTTCGATGCAGTCGATGCCCGCCTCGACGAGGTCGCGCAGCGAGTCCTCGGCGAAGCAGTGCGCCGTGACGCGGGCGCCCAGCCGGTGCGCCTCGGCGATGGCCGCCTCGACCTCGGCGCGCGGCCAGCAGGCGGCGAGGTCACCGGCGTCGCGGTCGATCCAGTCGCCGACGAGCTTGACCCAGCCGTCGCCGCGCAGCGCCTCGCGCCCGACGTACTCGACGAGGTCGGCGGGCTCGATCTCGTGGGCGTAGTTGCGGATGTAGCGACGGGTGCGCGCGATGTGCCGGCCGGCCCGGATGATCTTCGGCAGGTCCTCGCGGTCGTCGATCCAGCGGGTGTCGGAGGGTGAGCCGGCGTCGCGGATGAGGAGGGTCCCGGCGTCGCGGTCGGTGAGGGCCTGGCGCTCGGCGGTCGCGGCGTCGACCGGGCCGTGGGCGTCCAACCCCACGTGGCAGTGCGCGTCGACCAGTCCGGGCAGGGCCCAGCCGGTCACCGTGGTGATCTCATGGGCGCCGAGCGGGCGCTCGTAGGAGATCCGCCCGCCGACCACCCAGAGCTCGTCGCGTACCTCGTCGGGCCCGACCAGCACCCGCCCCTTCACGTGCAGCACGTCGCTCACATCACTCACATCGTTCATGGCGGCACTGTACGCACGGGACCCGCCCCGTCAGGAGTCGGAGAGGGCGTTCAGGAGCCGGTCCACGTCCGCCTCCGTGTTGTAGAGGTGGAACGAGGCCCGCAGCAGGCCCGCGCGGGCCGATGTGGCGATGCCGGCCGCCTCCAGGGCGGGCTGCCGGTCGGCGAGGCCCGGCACGGAGACGATGGCGCAGTCGCCGGGGACGGGCTCGTGGCCCAGGCGCGCGATGCCGGCCCGGTAGCGGGCGGCCAGGGCGGTGTCGTGGGCGTGGACGGCCTCGATGCCGATCCGCTCCAGCAGGGCCAGCGCGGCCGCGGAGGCGTGGTAGGCGAGGAAGGCGGGGGACTCGTCGAACCGTCGTGCCCCGTGGGCGAGTCCCGCCATCGGCCCGTAGGTGGCGTCCCCGTCGGCGACCGCGGGCACCCAGCCGGCGTGCAGCGGGGTCAGGGTGTGCTGGGCTTCGCGCGCCACCGTCAGGTACGAGGCTCCGCGCACGCCGAGCAGCCATTTGAAGCCGGCGGCGACCGTGTACTCGTACGGGGAGGCGTCGAAGGGGAGCCAGCCGACGGCCTGGGTCGCGTCCACGAGCATCCGGGCCCCGTGCGCGGTCGACGCCGCGCGCACCGCGGCCAGGTCGGCCTTGCGGCCGTCCGCGGACTGCACGACGCTCAGCGCGACCAGGGCGGTGCCGGGGCCGACGTGCTCGGCGACGGATTCGAGCGGGGCGAAGCGCATCTTGAGGTCGCCGCGCGCCACGAAGGGGTTGATCAGGGAGGAGAACTCACCCTCGGGGCAGAGCACTTCGGCGCCGGACGGGAGCGAGGCGGCGACGAGGCCGACGTGGGTGGAGACGGCCGAGCCGACGGACACCCGGTCGGTGTCGACCCCTACGAGGCGGGCGAAGGCCGCCCGGGCCCCGTTCACGCGGTCGAAGTCGCCGAAGCCGGTGGGGAGCCCGGCCCCCGCCGCCTCGGCCAGCTCCCGAACGGCCGCGACGGCGGAACGCGGGACGACCCCGCACTTGGCGGTGTTGAGGTAGGTGGTGGAGTGGGCGAACTCGGCACGGGTCGCTTCGGCGAGCGCAAGATCCATGCCTTCAACTCTGCGCCAGGAACGACCCGCAGTCCATTGCCGAGTTCACCGAGTCTCCGAGATGTCCGGATCCCCGAGTCATCCGGATCCCGAGTCGTCCGGATCCCGAGTGTCCGGGGCTCCCCGAGCGATCCCTATGCCTGCGGGACCGCGCACGCGCCGTCGGGCTCGCAGGCCTCGGCGGCCGCGGCCGGCTCCTCGACCTCGCGCCCGGCCCACGCCTGTTCCAGGGCCCGGGTGAACACCTCGGCCGGCTGCCCGCCGGAGATCCCGTAGCGGCGGTCGAGGACGAAGAACGGCACGGCGTTCGCGCCCAGCTCGGCGGCCTCGCGCTCGTCGGCGCGGACCTCGTCGGCGTAGGCGGAGTCGTCGGCGAGGACGGCGCGGGCCTCGGCCTCGTCCAGTCCGGCCTCGACGGCGAGGGCGATCAGTACCTCGGGGTCGAAGACGGAGCGCTCCTCGCCGAAGTTGGCGCGGTAGGCGAGGTCGAGCAGCTCCTCCTGGTGACCGCGGCCGGCGGCCAGGTGCAGCAGTCGGTGGATGTCGAAGGTGTTGCCGTGGTCGCGGCCCTCGGTGAGGTAGGTGAGCCCCTCCGCGCGGGCGGTGGCGGCGACGTGCTCCTCCATACCGCGCGCCTCGTCGAGGGTGCGGCCGTACTTCTTGGCGAGCATCTCCACGACCGGAGCGGTGACGCCCTTCGCCCCACTCGGGTCGAGCTCGAAGGACCGGAAGACGACCTCCACCTCGTCTCGGTGAGCGAACTCGGCCAGGCCCTTGGTGAAACGGGCCTTACCGATGTAGCACCAGGGACAAGCGATGTCGCTCCAGATCTCGACGCGCATGATCCTTCTTCTCTCCGGGTTCAGGGGGGGTGAAACGGTTTGTGGTTCAACCATTCACTGCCCCGTCTCATTCCCCGGACGGGACCGGCACCTGGCCCACCTGCAACCAGAGGGTCCGGTGGGAGCCCGAGCGGGGGGCCGACGGGTCCGCGAGCCAGCCATGGGTGGCGTAGAAGGCCTGGGCGCGGAGGTTGTGCTCGTAGACCTCCAGGCGGACCCGGCGGATTCCGGCCCGCCGCCAGGCGGCCAGGCAGGCGGCGTGCAGGGCGGCCCCGGTGCCGCGGCGCCAGTGGACGGGATCGACGTGGAGCTGGGTGAGGGTGGTCTCGCCGTCCCGCGTGCGGAACGCGGCGACCCCGGTGAGCTCGCCGTCCTGCTCGGCGCAGAGCACCTCGCCCTCGGCGGCGTCCCGGGCGAGGGCCTGCGACCAGCCCTCGCGGGTCCGCTGGAGCTCGGCGTCGCCCAGGTGGGCCTGCTCGGGAATGTGGCCCTGGTAGTAGGTGGCGCGGGCCCGGACGTGCAGGGCGGCGATCGCGGGGACGTCGGCGGGGAGCGCGGCTCTGATCATGGGAGTGGGAACGCGCCGGGCACCTCGACGGTTCCCGGCGCGTCGGCCGTGCGGCGTTCGTGGCTACTTCTTCAGCCACGCCTCCATCATCTTCTGGGCGATGGGGGCGGCCAGCTTCCCGCCGCCGATCTCGGAGCGGTCGGTGTCGGAGTTCTCGATCACCACGGCCACCGCGATCTGCTTGCCGTTGGACTTGCCGTAGGAGGTGAACCAGGCCAGCGGAGCGAGGCTGTTGTTGACACCGCGCTGGGCCGTACCGGTCTTGCCGCCGACCTCGGCGCCGGACACCTGGGCCGGCTTGCCGCCGCCCTCGGTGGCGACCGTACGCATGGCGTCGCGGATCATCGAGGCGGTCTTCTCTCCCATGACCTGCTGGGACTTCGGGTCCTTGAAGCTCTCCAGCACGTCGCCGCCCGCGTCGGTGACCTCGGAGACCAGGTGCGGGGCGACGAGCTTGCCGCCGTTCTCGATCGCGGCCGTCACCATCGCCATCTGGAGCGGGGTGGCCTGCACGTCGAACTGGCCGATACCGGTCTGCGCGACCTGGTCGATCGACATCTTCTTCGACGGGTACTTGCTGGACGGGTTGGTGCGGACCGGGGTGTCGATCTGCACGTTGAAACCGAGCTTCTCGGCCGTCGCCCGCATCTTGTCCTGGCCCAGCTTCGAGGCGAGCTCGGCGAAGACGTTGTTGCAGGACAGCCGCAGGGCGGTGCGCACCGAGACGTTGTTGCAGGCCGCGGAGCCCGCCTCGCTGGGCAGCGGGGTGCGGGTGCCGGGGATCGTGTACGGGTCGGCGATCCCGGTCTGCCGGTCGATGTCGGTGACGAGTCCGTTCTCGATCGCCGCGGCGAGGGTGACCAGCTTGAAGGTGGAGCCGGGCGCCTGGGGCTTGCGCAGCGCCACGTTCTCCATGGCCTTGCCCTTGTCGGCGGAGAGGGCGTCCCAGGCCTTCTGGTCGTCGGCGCCGGCGATGCTGCCCGGGTCGAAGGAGGGGTTGTTCACCACGGCGAGGATCTCGCCGGTCTTGGGGTCCATGGCCACGGCGGCGCCCTGCTTGCCCTGGAGCGCGTCGTAGGTGGCCTTCTGGACGTCCTTGTCGATCGTGGTCAGGACGTTGCCCGGGGAGGCCCGCTTGTTGGTGAGCATGTCCATCACGGTCTTCAGCCGGCTGTCGGAGCCGTTGAGGACGTTCTTGTAGATGCCCTCCAGCAGAGTGGTGCCGTAGGCCTGGGAGCTGTAGCCCGTGATGGGTGCGTACAGGGGGCCGTCGACGTACGTCCGCTTGTAGCCGAAGTCCTTGCCGCCCGTCTTCTCCGAGCCGGTGATCGCCTCCCCGCCCACGATGATGTTGCCCAGCGGGTTCTCGTACTGCCCGATGAGATTCCGGCGGTTGTGCTTGTCTTCTGCGAGGGCCTGGCCTTGGTATGCCTGCACCCAGGTGACGCGGACCAGCAGGGCCAGCACCAGAAGCAGACAGAAGACCGACGCACGCCTGATCGTCTTGTTCATCCCCCAGAAGGACGTCCCGGCGGCCCCAGCCGTTCCGCTCTGCCCCGATTGTGGCGGGGTTCTCAGCGTTTCTTCATGATGAAGCCGCCCTCGTAGGCCGCGATGACCGCCTGGGTACGGTCGCGGGAGCCGGTCTTGGTGAGGACCGCCGCGACGTGGGTCTTGACGGTCTGCGGTCCGACCCCGAGGCGCTCGCTCATCTCGTGGTTGGACAGCCCGGTGGCCATCAGGCGCAGTACGTCGGCCTCGCGCTCGGTGAGTCGGGCCACCCAGGGCGCGTCGGCGGACGGGGCGCCGGCCGTGTGGGCGGCGGCGAGGGAGCGGACGGCGGCCGGGAAGAGCAGCGAGTCACCACGGACGACGAGCCGGACCGCGCCGATCAGCTCGTCGGGGTCGGCCCGCTTGAGGAGGAAGCCGGCGGCTCCCGCCCGCAGCGCGTCGTAGACGTAGGCGTCGTTCTCGAAGGTGGTGACGACCACGATCCGGGGCGGCTCGGCCATGGTGGCGAGGATCTGCTCGGTGGCCCGGATGCCGTCGATCTCGGGCATCCGGACGTCCATGAGCACCACGTCGGGAGCCAGTGAGCGGACCAGCGGCACCGCCTCGGCCCCGGTGGCCGCCTCGCCGACGACCTCCAGGTCGGCCTCGGCCTCCAGGATGACCCGCAGCGCGGTGCGGACCATCCGCTCGTCGTCGCAGAGCACGATGCGCAGCGGCGGCCGCGGCGCGGGAGCGGTCGAGGGGACGGGCGCGGCGGTCATCGGGCTTCCCCGGCGAGCGGCAGGACGGCCCGCAGCCGCCACCGGTCCCCGTGCGGGCCGGCTTCGACGCTGCCGCCGAGCAGTGCGGCCCGCTCCGCGGAGCCGCGCAGTCCGCGGCCCCCGGTGGTACGGGTCTCCCGGTCCTCGGCGGGGGCCGCCGGCGGATTGGTCATGACGATCTCCAGTTCACGGTGTGCGGTGTCGGGGCCGGCCTGGACGCGGATCCGCAGCTCCACCGGGCCCGCCCCGTGCCGCAGGGCGTTGGTGAGGCCCTCCTGGACGATCCGGTACGCCTCGCGGGAGGCGATCGCCGGCAGGGCGGCCCAGTCCCCGGCGGGTCCGGGGTCCTGGTGCGCGGTGACGGTGGTGCCGGCGGCCCGGGTGCGGGACAGCAGCCCGTCGAGGTCGGCGGCGAGGGTGGGTGCGGGCGCGGTGTCCGGCCGGGCCGGGTCCCCGTCCCGCAGCAGGCCCAGCACGGCGTCGAGCTCGCCCACCGTCCGCCGCGTGGTGTCCTCGATCGCGGCCAGCGCCTCCCGTACGAAGTCGGGGTCGCGCTCCAGCATCCGCCGGGCCGCGGCGGCCTGGAGGGTGACGGCGCTCAGGGCGTGCCCGACCGCGTCGTGCAGCTCCCGGGCCAGCCGGTTGCGCACCGCCAGGTCGGCGGCCCGCTCCTCGGCCGCGGCCAGCCGGTCCGCCGCCGTGGGCCCGAGCAGTACGGGCGCCGTCCCGGCCAGCAGCCTCCCGGCTCCGACCGCGCACAGGGTGAGCCCGGCCAGCAGCCCGATGCCGAGCAGCGGGGCGACGTACGGGGCGGCGTCCGTGGCGAACCAGCCGTACCCCAACCGCATGTCCCGCATCCGCCCCACGACGGGCACCGCGATCAGCAGGACCGCCATGGGCGGCACCGCGAGGGTCATCCCGCTGATCAGCGCGCCGATCCCGAGGTGCAGGGTCCACCAGGCCGAGGCCCGCCCCCGCGCGGCCCAGGAGTGCGCGGGCCCGTCGGCCAACTCCTCCCCCGGCACCTCGCACATGGCCCGTACGGCGGCCACCGACATCGGCCGGACCGGCCCGAACAGCGCCGTGACGGCGACGAGGGGCAGGGAGGCCGCGTAGGACAGGAGGGTGAGCGAGCCGGAGTCGAGCGCGTTGACCCCGCCCGCGACGACACCGACCACCACCTCCGTGAGGAGGAAGTACGGCATCAGCAGGGCGCCGCCGAGGATCAGGTGCACCCAGCGCCACCGGGCCCGCGCCACCGGCGACCGGTTCACCCCGGGCGGCGGGTGGCGAGGAACCGTATGAGGACGGTGCCGGCGAGCAATCCGGTGGTCATCTGGACAGCGTAGATCAACACCGTTGCGACGGGAGGCCCTTCACCACCGTCCAATTGCGGTCCCAGCGCGGCGAGCGTCATCCATGCCCCCCAGCTCAGCGTCGCCGCCCCGCCGACCCAGGTAAGGCCCAGCGGCCACCGCGCCCGCAGCGTCCCGCCACGGGCCAGCAGCAGAGCCCCGATTCCGGCGGCGACCGCGCACACCGCGTGGACCACGGACACCACGGCCGTGTCGGCGGAGTGGGCGGCCGCCCGCTCGGCGCCCAGGCCGGCGGCACCGCCGAAGGCCCAGTACAGGGACACGCCCGCGACCGCGAGGCCGACGGCCGCAGCGGCTGCCGCCATTACCCCCGTGGACGACGGCAGCCGCTCCCCCGTCACGCCCCGCCAGGCCCGCCCCCAGCGCTCCCGCGCATAGGGCACGAACAGAGCCGCCAGGGCGAGTCCTTGGATCGAGAATCCGGTGTAGACGACGTGGAACACCCACGGGTCCAGGAAGGGCTCCCGCGCCGCCTGTCCCATCGGCTCCGTCCCGAAGCCGATGGCGCGTACGAGCAGTTGGCCCGGGAAGCCGAGGAGGATCGGGGTCAGCAGCCCGGTGGCCACGAACACCGGGACGGTCAGCAGCGGGCCCGGCACCCGTATGCCCCAGGGCCTGGTGAGCACCAGGACGAGCAGGATCACGCAGGCGTCCATGGCCAGCGTGACGGAATTGGCCGCCATGAAGAACGGGCCCGGCTCCCGCAGCACGCTGCCCTCGGGTATCCCGAGGTGACTCCCGCACAGCCAGAGCGTCTTGAGACCCAGATACGGCACCGTGGCCGCCAGGGCCACCGCTCGCAGGACCCGCCGCCCGGCACCCGGGCGGGAGGGCGACGGCAGCTTCACTTCCGTCAGGTCACTCGGATGCGTCTCTCGCGTGTTCATGACTCAACGTTCGCGGCTGCGCGGCCCCGCCACCTCCCCCGTGATGGGGAACCGCCTCCCCCACGCGGGGGAGGAACAACACCCGTCCCGCCCGCGGCACGTCACATGCGGCGCGTCACCACCGACAGCCTGTCCCGCGCCTCGAACAGCGCCGCCTTGATGAGTTGCTCGTGCTCCCCCGTCAGCCGGGCCACCGGCACCGAGCAGCTCACCGCGTCCCGCGCCGGCGTCCGGTACGGCACGGCCACCCCGAAGCAGCGCAGCCCGAGCGTGTTCTCCTCCCGGTCCATCGCGTAGCCCTGCTCCCGCACCAGCGCCAGCTCGTCGATCAGCTGCTCCCGGTCGGTGAGGGTGTGCTCGGTGACCGCCTCCAGCCGCCGCGGCAGCAGCCCCCGTACCTCCTGGTCCGTGTGCGTGGCCAGCAGGGCCTTGCCCAGCGCCGTCGAGTGCACGGGCAGCCGCCGCCCGACCCGGGTGAAGGGGCGCAGGTAGTGCTGGGACTGCCGGGTGGCGAGGTAGACCACGCTCGTCCCGTCCAGCCGGGCCAGGTGGATGGTCTCCGTCGTGTCGTCGGAGAGCCGGTCCAGGGTGGGCCGGGCGGCGGCGACCACCTCGTCGCCGTCGATGTACGAGCTGCCGACCAGCAGGGCCCGTACTCCGATGCCGTACCGGGTGCCCGTCGCGTCCGTCTCCACCCACCCGAGGTTCACCAGCGTCCGCAGCAGCATGTAGAGGCTGGACTTCGGCAGCGAGAGGTCGTTCTGGATGTCGGCCAGGCTGTGCAGGCCCGGCCGCGCCGCGAAATGCTCCAGCAGCAGGACGGTCCGCACAGCCGATTTGACCGGCGCCGCCTGGACCGGAATCCCCGACTCGGCCGTCGTCATACGCCTGCTCCCCCTCTGATCGCCTCTTGTCACGCCGAGGACGCGGAAATAGAGTCCACAGCAGATGTGATCATTCATCCACCAGAACGACGTTCAGAATACTGAACGATCCAGGAGGCGGCGGGCCATGACAACGACTTCAGTCTGGAGTGTGGACCCCCGCACCGGGAAGCAGCGCGAACAAGTTGCGGTGGAGGCCACACCCCAGGAGGTGGACGAAGCCGTACGGGCCGCCCACGCCGCCCGCGGCGCACTCGCCGACGCCACCGTCCGCGCCGCCTTCCTGCGCGCCGCCGCCGCACTGCTGGACGAGTCGGCCGCCCACGTGATCGAGGCCGCCGACGCCGAGACCGCGCTCGGCCCGGGCCGGCTCACCGGCGAACTGGCCCGCACCACCGGCCAGCTGCGCGCCTTCGCCGACGCCGTGGACGCCGGGGCCTACCTCGACATCCGGATCGACCGCGCCGATCCCACCCTCAGCCCGCCGCGCCCCGAGCTGCGCCGCTACAAGATCCCGCTCGGCGTGGTCGCGGTCTACGCCGCCTCCAACTTCCCGCTCGCCTTCTCCGTCCCCGGCGGCGACACCGCGAGCGCGCTGGCCGCCGGCTGCCCGGTGGTCGTCAAGGCGCACCCCGACCACCCCGCCACCTCCGAGCTGTGCGCTTCGCTGCTGCGCCGGGCCGCGGCCCTGACCGGGCTCCCGGCCGAAGTGGTGAGCGTGGTCCACGGGTTCGACTCCGGCCTGGAGCTGATCCGCCACCCCTTGGTGGCCGCCGCCGGATTCACCGGTTCCATCCGGGGCGGGCGGGCCCTGTTCGACGCGGCCGCCGCCCGGCCCGTGCCCATCCCCTTCCACGGTGAACTGGGCTCCCTCAACCCCGTCGTGGTCACCCCGGCCGCCGCCGCCGAACGCGCCGAGGAGATCGGCGCCGGGCTCGCGGGCGCGGTCACCCTCGGCGTCGGGCAGTTCTGCGTGAAGCCCGGCCTGGTGCTGGTCCCCGAGGGCGTGGACGGCGACCGGGTCACCGGCGAGCTCACCAAGGCGCTCGGGGAGACCGAGCCCGGGGTGCTGCTCGACCACCGGATGCGGGAGAACTTCGTCTCCGGGGTACGCGAACGGGCCGCGCTGCCCGGCGTCGACGCGCCCGTGACCCCCGGTTCCGGCGGGGAGCACACCGTCGGGGCGGGCTACCTGACGGTGCCGGCCGGGCAGCTCCTGGAGGGCGGCGCGTACGACGTCCTCCTGGAGGAGTGCTTCGGTCCGGTCACCGTCGTCGTGCGGTACGCCGACCAGGACGAGGCGAGCGCGGTCCTCGGGCTCCTCGGCGGGAACCTGAGCGCCACCCTCCAGCTGTCGGCCGCCGAGACCGAGGGCGCGCCGGGCCCGGCCGGCGAGCTGATCGGGCAGGTCACCGGGCTGGCGGGACGGATCGTGGTCAACGGCTGGCCGACCGGGGTGGCGGTGGCCCCGGCCCAGCACCACGGTGGCCCCTACCCGGCGGCCACCTCGCACTCCACCTCGGTCGGCGGCACCGCGATCGAGCGCTGGCTGCGGCCGGTCGCCTACCAGTCCGTGCCGGACGCGCTCCTTCCCGCGGAGCTGCGCGAGTCCAACCCGCTGGGTCTGCCGCGCCAGGTCACCGGGGGCTGAACGGGACGCGCGCCGCGCCACGGCGGAGTGGGGCGATGCGCGTACAACCGCCGAGGACGGTGCGCAGGAGACAGGGTTCCACCTGCTCTCCTCGCACCACGCGCTCGGCCGGCACCGCAACCAGGTCCTCGACCGGAACCGGAAGGGCTGCACGCAGAACCCGACCCGCCGCGGCGCCACCGACCGTCCTCGATCACATAGCGGCGCCACCGCCTTCGGGCCGGCTCCGACGCGCACACCCCCTAGGGCCCACCCGTGGGAAGCGGAACGGAAATGTCACGAGGGTAAGGGAACGGCAAAGCGCCTCCGGTCGTTCTCCGGGCATGACCGCTATGACCCCTGGATCCAACCTGCCGCTCGATGCCGTCCGTGTGACGGTCGACGTGGCTGCGCCGGTGCGTCTCGACGTATCGGCCCTGCTCCTGACGGCGGACGGCAAGGTGCGCTCCGACGCCGACTTCATCTTCTTCAACCAGCCCACCGGGCCCGGTGTCAGCTACCGGTCCGGCGGCGGTGCGACGCCGGACTCGATCACCGTGGACACCGGCGCCGTGCCCCCGGGCATCGAGCGGATCGTGGTCACGGCCAGCCCGGACGCCGCCGGGCAGAGCTTCCAGGGCATCGAGCCCACCGCCACCGTGCGCAACGCCGACGGCGGCGCGGTGATCGCTGGCTTCACCCCGCCGCAGCTGGGCACCGAGACCGCGCTCGTCGTCGTCGAGATCTACCTGCGCGGCGGTGTGTGGAAGGTGCGCGCCGTCGGCCAGGGGTACGCGAACGGCCTCGCCGGCATCGCCACCGACTTCGGGGTCTCCGTGGACGAGGAGCCCGCGGCGCCCCAGGCCGTGGCCGCTCCGCCCGCGCCCCCGGCGCCGGCCGCTCCCCCGGCCCCGCCGGTCTCCTACCCGCCCTCCCCCTGGCTCGGCGGCGCCACCCAGCCCACGGCTCCCGCCCCGGCGGCCCCCGTCGCGCCCCCCGCACCGGCGGCCCCCGCCCCCGGCGCCGGGAAGATCAACCTCGACAAGGGCCGGGTCAGCCTCCAGAAGAACCAGACCGTCTCCCTCGTCAAGGGCGGCCGCCCGCTGCTCTCGCAGGTCAAGATGGGGCTCGGCTGGGAGCCCGCCTTCCGCGGCAAGGACATCGACCTCGACGCCTCCGTCATCGCGTACGGCCCCCAGCGCAACCACATCGACAGCTGCTACTTCGGCAAGTTGTCCATCCTCGGCGGCGCCATCAAGCACTCCGGTGACAACCTCACCGGTGAGGGCGCGGGCGACGACGAGGTGATCGTCGTGGACCTCGGCCGGATCCCCGCCGACGCCACCGGCCTGGTCTTCACGGTCAATTCCTTCTCCGGCCAGAAGTTCACCGAAGTGGCCAAGGCCTACTGCCGGCTCATCGACGCGGCGAGCGGCGAGGAGCTGGTGCGCTTCGACCTGACGAGCGCCGAGCCCCAGACCGGCGTGATGATGGCGAAGCTGATCAAGCAGTTCTCCGGCGAGTGGGAGATGACCGCCATGGGCGACTTTGTGAAGTCGCGCACAGTGCGCGGCATGGTCAAGCCCGCCGCGCAGGCACTCTGAGCAGGTGGGCGGGCACGAGCGACCATCGGTACGCGTTCCGGGTGATGGATGCCACGCGTAATCCGTAGGTGGCTGTCAGTGCCCGCCCGTAGCCTTGAAACCATGCACAAGACACTCACCCCCGCGGGGCCCGCCCGCCCGTCCGCCGCCGAGGCGAACGAGGCGATACGGCACCTTGTCGAGACCCGGGTGGATGGCGAGTGGCCCTCTGAGGCGTATGAGTTCCTGCTCGCCGAGTGGGCCGAGGCCTCTCGCGCGGAGGTTTCCCCGGCCCTGTAGGCGGCGCGTACGGCGCCCGCACCGTGATGCCGGCGCCGGGGCGCCGCCGCCGTCAGTGCCCGCGCCGCCACGGCCCGGTGATGGCCAGCATGATGCCCGGGTCCTGGATGTTGGCGTACAGCGTGCGCCCGTCCGGCGAGAAGCAGACACCGGTGAATTCGGAGTACTCCGGCTCCTCCGCCGACCCGTTGTTCAGCTCGTTGCGCGCCAGCGGGTAGGTGCGGCCCGACTCCGTCGCGCCGAACAGGTGCTGCAGCCCCGAGCCGTCCTCCGCGATGATCAGACCGCCGTACGGCGACACGGTGATGTTGTCGGGGCCGTCGTAGCCGCCGTCGACCGACGGATCCGCGTTGACCCCGATGAGGACCGTGAGCCGGATCGTGCGCCGCTTGGGGTCGTAGAACCAGACCTGACCGTCGTGGGCCGCGCCCGGGCTCTCCTCACGGGCGTAGGACGAGACGAAGTACGCGCCGCCGTCCGCCCACCACATGCCCTCCAGCTTGCGCCCACGCGTCACCACCCCGTCCGCGAACTGCTTGCGCACCGGTACGGTCCGGGCGTCGCGGTCGGGCACGTCCACCCAGTCGACCCCGTACACGGTGCCGATCTTCGTGGCGCGCGAGAGGTCGTCGACGAACCTGCCGGAGCTGTCGATGCACTTGGCGGCCTGGAGTACGCCGGCGTCGGCCGCGAGCGTACGGAGCTTGCCGCGCCCGTGGTGGAAGCCGCGGGGCGGGGTCCAGCGGTACAGCAGCCCGTTGGGGCCGGAGGCGTCCTCGGTCAGGTAGGCGTGCCCCTGGCGCGGGTCGATGACCACGGCCTCGTGGTCGTAGCGCCCGAAGGCCTTGACCGGCCGCGGGTCGCGGTTGGCCCGCCGGTCGTGCGGGTCGACCTCGAAGACGTAGCCGTGGTCCTTCGTCATGCCGTTCTTTCCGGCGAGGTCCGAGTTCTCCTCGCAGGTCAACCAGGTGTTCCAGGGGGTGGCGCCGCCCGCGCAGTTGGTCGACGTACCGGCGATGCCCACCCATTCGGCGACCTCGCCGCCGCGCCGGACCTCGACGACCGTGCACCCGCCGGCCGCGGCCGGGTCGTAGACCAGGCCCTCGGTGAGGGGGACGGGGCGGGCCCAGCTCTCCCGCTTGCCCTTGAGTTCGTGGTTGTTGACGAGGAGGGTGACCCCGCGGTGGCCCTCGAAGGCGGCGGTCCCGTCGTGGTTGGACGGTGTGGTCTCGCCGGAGTCCAGCTTGGTGACCCCGCTGTGCGTGATGACGCGGTACGTGAACCCGGCGGGAAGGGCCAGCAGTCCGGCCGGGTCGGGGACGAGCGGGCCGTAGCCGGGCTCGCAGGGCCGCCCGTGCTCGTCGCGATCGGTGCCGTCCTCGGCGGCGAGCGCCCCGGGGGCGGTGGCGAGCGCGCCGACCGTCCCGCTGAGCGCGACTCCCGCGCCGGCGATGACGGTACGGGCGGTGAAGTCTCTACGGCTGAGCGGCATCGGGTCTCCAGGGGTGGGGAGGTGGTGCGCCTGTCGTGCGGTCGTCGGCGCACACGCTCTCGCCCGCACGTGAACGGCGGCTGAACTACCCACCAAGAGGAACCGACCCCTTGCCCCGCCCCGGAATGGCCAACTCCGGCCCCAGGAACGGCGCATTGTCACCGCCCTTCCCGGCACCGCGGGCGGGGGGTGTTCCGGATCAGTCGGTCCTGTCGATGGCACCGCGGGCCGCGAGGCGGAAGTCCTTGATCGCCCGGTAGAGGATCGCCTGCCGTTCGGCGGCGAGGACGGTGTCCTCGGCCTTGTGCGTAGCGTCCCCGGCACGGGCGTTCTCGGCCATCCGCCGCACGACGTGTGAGAGATCGCCGGAGGCGTGGGTGACCCGTTCGGCGGCATCGGCGAGGGGGGGCCGGCCCTTCGAGGATCACGATTTCGGCGGCGCGGTGGACCTCGCGGGCCAGGGTGACGAACCGGCCCGTCTTCTCGTCGACGTCGGACAGGTCGGGCGCGTCCGGCCGGAGCGCGTCGAGCACGGCGTCCATGGCTATGTCCCGGTCATGGAGCGCGCCGAGGTAGGCGGCGTAGGCGTCGCGGCGGTGCCGGCGGCTCCACTGGGCGTGCTGGGTCCGTGCCTGCGCACGGCCGTTCACGATCGCGGCCCCGAGGGTGGTGGCGGAGCCGACGGCGGCGCCCAGCAGCGCGGCAAGTCCTGAGTCCATGGCACCCATTGTGTCCGCCGGGGATCACGGCGCAGCCCTCTCCGCACCGCACCCCGCCGTGCCGGGCGGGCACGGTGCGGGCGCGTTGCGGAGAGGAGAACACCCCCTAGGCCGGGCGGCGGGAGCGGGCCTTGAACGCGGCCTTGCGGGCCTCCTTGGCCGCCTTCTTGTCCGGGTGCAGGCGACCCATCGCCTCCAGGACGTACGCCGTCGCCGGGTGCTCCACCCGCCACACCTGCTCGAAGAAGCCCGTGTGATGAGCGGTCAGGGTCTCCATCAGGAGCGGCAGCTCCTCCGTCTCACCATCGGTGGCGAGCTGCGCCGCGATCGTGTCCACCGTCAGCCAGAACACCATCTCCGGGTCCGGGGCCGGTACGTCGCCGACCCCGCGCTCCGCCAGCCAGACCCGGGCGAGCCCGCCGAGCTCCGGATCGTCCAGCACCGAGCGGACGGCGGGCTCGGCCTCCGGCCCGGCCGGTGCCAGGGCCTGCTGGCACCGGAGCCGGCGCAGCGGGCCGCCCTCGTCGTCCCCGCGGGCGGCGGCCAGCAGTTCGGCGGCCGCGGCGGGCTGTTCCCGGCCGGCCAGCCACTGCTCGATCTCGGCCTGGGCGGCGTTCTCGGAGTAGAGAGAGACCGCGTCGAGGAGTGCGTCGGCGCCCTTCTCGGCCAGTTCGCCGACGGCGGGGGCATCGACCCCGGCCTCCAGCATCCGGGCCCGGATCCCGTACAGGCCGAGGGGGGTCAGGCGGACCATCCCGTAGCGGGAGACGTCCTCGTCGTCCTCGGCGCCCGCACCGGCCCCGCCTCCGCCGGCGCCCGCGGTCTCCGGCTCCAGGGGGCCGTCGGCCTCCGCCATCAGTTCCTCGTCGACGGGCCGGAATTCCACCAGCCCGATCGGCTCCAGCTGCCGGAACTGGTCGTCGAGGCGCATCATCGCGTCCGAGACCTGCTCCAGCACGGCATCGGTCGGCTCGCCCATGCCGTCGGGCACGATCATCGACGCGGCGAGCACCGGCAGCGGAATCGGCCCGTCCGCGGCCCCGCCCTCGGTGACGGTGAGCAGGTAGAGGTTGGCGAGGACCCCGTCGAGGAAGTCCGCCTCGCGCCCCGGGTTCCAGTCCAGCCGGTCGAAGTCGATCTCGCCGCCCGCGTCCAGCGCGTCGACGAGGTCGTCCAGGTCGGGCACGGCCGCGTCGGCGAGCACCGTGTCCAGGGCCGCCAGCCAGAGGTCGAGTACGTCGCCGGGCGCACCGCTCGTCACCAGCGCGAGGTCCTCACCGGGCGCGGCCGTGCCGAAGCGCTCCTCGTCGCCTTCCCCGTTGTCGTCCTCCGGCTCGGTCACGTCGACCAGGCCGGTGTCCACGGCCACCCGCCAGGCCTGGCTCGCGTATCCGGCGGAGTCCTCGTCGGCGGTGTCGAGGCCGAGCACCGCGGCGGCCTCGGGCAGCTGGTCGGTGGCGAGCTCGCCGCCGACTCCCACGCGGGTGCCGGGTCCGGCCCAGCGGGCGAGCCGTACGGCGCGCGCGAACAGCGGGGCGCCGAGGGCGTCGCGGGCCAGTTCCGCGTCGGAGCGCAGCCGTACGGGCGGCAGCGTGGGGTGCGAGTCTGCGGACATGGGGCGGTTCTCCTCGCGAACGCGGTGGGACGGGGTGTGGCGGGGTGGAACGGGGGTGTGGCGGAGGTCGAACGGGGTGTGGCGTTGGTGACACGGCCGTACTGCCGGCCGGACCGTCATATGCGCCCGGATTTCGCTGACATGGCCGACATGACGGGCAGTGCGGGCATGCGGATGTGGCGCAGATGACTGGCGTGGCCTTCGTACGGCGCTCCAGCGTAGACGCATTTCGGGCGTGTCCGGCGGGCCATCCCCTTTGGTTCATCCCACAGTCAGCTGTCGTATTCCCTGGAGGGCTTGACAACTTTGCTGGCCACACAGGAAATTGACGCGCGTAGATGTATAGGGAGCGGCTTGCCTCCCGCAGATCTCACTGCCGCACCCCCCACCTTTTCCCTCTCCCACACCGGAGTTCCTGCCCATGCGCTCCTCGCATCCCCGTTCCGCCGCCGTCGCGGCCCTCGTCGCCACCGCACTGGCCACCGGCCTGCTCGCGGGTTCCGCCGACGCGGCCGAAGGCGCCGTGTCCGCCGATCCGATACGCATCCACGACATTCAGGGCACCACCCGGATATCCCCGCTCAACGGCAAGCAGGTCACGGACGTCGAGGGCATCGTGACGGGCGTACGTACGTACGGCTCGCGCGGCTTCTGGATCCAGGACCCGGACGCCGACGACAACGACGCCACCAGCGAGGGCGTCTTCGTCTTCACCAACTCGGTCCCGACCGTCGCCGTGGGCGACGCGGTCAAGGTCTCCGGCACCGTGGGCGAGTACATCCCCGGCGGTCTGACCTCCGGCAACCAGTCGGTCACCCAGATCTCCAAGCCGACGGTGACCGCGGTCTCCTCCGGCAACGCGCTGCCCGAGGCCACCGCGATCAACGAGTACACGGTGCCCGCCGAGTACGCCCCGGCCGGTGACCCGGCCGCCGGCGGCAGCATCAACGGCCTCACCCTGGAGCCCTCGCGCTACGCCCTCGACCACTACGAGTCGCTGGAGGGCATGAACGTCAAGATCGGCACCTCCCGCGTGGTCGGCGCCACCGACCCGTACTCCGAGCTGTGGGTCACGGTGAAGGGCTGGGAGAACACCGCCAAGCGCGGCGGCACCATCTACGGCTCCTACGAGTCCCAGAACACCGGCCGTCTGCAGATCCAGCAGCTCGCGCCCCTCGCGCAGCAGCCCTTCCCGGTGGCCAACGTCGGCGACCGGCTGACCGGCACCACGGAAGGCCCGCTGGACTTCAACCAGTTCGGCGGCTACACGCTGGTGGCCCGCACGCTCGGCACCGTCAAGGCGGGCACCCTCGCCCCCGAGAAGACCAAGCCGCAGGCCGAGCAGGAGCTCGCGGTGGCCACGTACAACGTCGAGAACCTCGACCCGACCGACCCGCAGGAGAAGTTCGACGCGCTGGCGAAGGCCGTCGTGGAGAACCTGGCCACCCCCGACATCCTCGCCCTGGAGGAGATCCAGGACGACAACGGCGCCAAGAACGACGGCACCGTCTCGGCCGAGCAGACCCTCGCCAAGTTCACCGCGGCGATCTCGGCCGCCGGCGGCCCGGCCTACCAGTGGCGGACCGTCAACCCGGAGGACAAGAAGGACGGCGGCGAGCCCGGCGGCAACATCCGTCAGGTGTTCCTCTTCAACCCGGCGCGGGTCTCCTTCACCGAGCGCGCCCCGGGTGACGCGGTGACCGCGACCGGCGTGACCAAGGTCAACGGCAAGGCCGCCCTGACCCACTCCCCCGGCCGCGTCGACCCCGCCAACCCGGCGTGGGCGGACAGCCGCAAGCCGCTGGCAGGCGAGTTCGTCTTCCGCGGCAAGACGGTCTTCGTGATCGCCAACCACTTCGGCTCCAAGGGCGGCGACGAGGGCCTGACCTCGCACCACCAGCCGCCGGTCCGCTCCTCGGAGGCCAAGCGACTGCAGCAGGCGCAGGCCGTGAACGGCTTCGTGAAGCAGATCCTGGCCGAGGACAAGAACGCGAACGTCCTGGTCCTCGGTGACATCAACGACTTCGAGTTCTCGGCGACGACGGACGCGCTGGCGGACGGCGGGGCGCTGTACCCGGCGATCAAGTCGCTGCCGAAGGCGGAGCGCTACTCGTACGTCTACCAGGGCAACGCGCAGGTGCTGGACCAGATCCTGACCAGCCCGGCGATCAAGAAGTTCACGTACGACAGCGTGCACATCAACGCGGAGTTCTCGGCGCAGAACAGCGACCACGACCCGCAGGTGCTGCGCTTCCGCCCGTAACCCTTCGGGTCCCGCAGCCGCAGGGGGTCCGGCCGCCGTCCCGGCCGGGCCCCCTGCCACAATCCGGCCATGATCTTCCGTGAGGCCACGCGCCAGGACCTGCCCGCCGTACTCGCCCTGCTCGCCGACGAGGACACGGTCCTCGACCCGGCGTCGATCGTGGTCGGCGAGGCGCACGAGCGGGCCTTCGCGGCGATCGAGGCGGACCCGCGCAACGAGATGCTGGTCCTGACCGACGGGGCGAGCCGAGCGAGCGAGGCGGGCGAGGTCGTCCTCGGCTGCCTCCAGCTCACGTACATCCCGGGCCTGGGCCGGCACGGGCAGGAGCGGGCTCTGGTGGAAGCGGTACGGATCCGCGCGGACCGGCGGGGCTCCGGGCTCGGCGCCGAGCTGATGCGGCTCGCCACCGAGCGGGCCCGTGCGCACGGCTGCGGCCTGGTCCAGCTGACCAGCAACAAGCGGCGGACGGCCGCGCACCGGTTCTACGAACGGCTGGGCTTCGCCCGCAGCCATGAGGGCTTCAAGCTGCACCTGGAGTCGTAACCGGGCCTTCCCGGACAAGGTAGGGACTTTCGGCCCTGGCGTGACGCTCGACACATCCGTATCGAATCGACCGGTTGTGGTGGTTGAGTATTTCCACGCTCGATCTTGTACCGGCTCGTACCGACCGCACTCCCGGAGGATCCTCGTGCTCCCCTCCATCTCCCTCGCTCAGGAAATCGGCCTCGCCGTCCTGCTCGTGGCCGCGATCGTCTCGTTCACCGGCCTCCGCCACCTGCGGGGCGACGACCGGTTCCCCCAAGCGGAGCCCGCCGCCGCCGAGAGCCTGCCGATGATCCCCTCCCAGCGCGGCTCCGCCGGGCACCCGATGGAGTCGGTGGAGCTGACCGAGGCGGAGAAGCAGGCCTTCGCGGGCCTGGTCCGCACGATCCCCCTGCACTGAGTACGGCGGGCCCGCGTCCTATCCGCCTCGGCGGGCCGTCGGCGCCTTCGGCTTCAGGGCGGTGATCAAGGCGCAGACCCCGGCCGTCACCGCCAGGCTCCCCACCATGACCATCCCCACGCCGATCACGAAGAGTCCACTGGCATCGTCCGACCAGTCGTAGAAGGCGGCACAGGTCAGGCCGGCCGTGACGCCCACGACGGCGCCCGCCGCGCGGCCCCGGTACGCCGCCCAGCACACGGGCACCAGCAGCGTCAGCCCGAGCCCGATCACCTGCCAGGCCTCGTACGGCCCGGTCTGCGTGCCGTCGGGCCACACGTCGCGGTGCTGGTCCCAACCGAGCCAGGCGGCCCACGCGGCCACCGCCACAAGGGCGAGTGCCAGGGCGACCGGAAGGGGGGAGACGGGGCCGGAGGCTATTCGTCGTCGCATGCCCCCAGCCTTCCCCCGGGCTCCGCCGGCCACCAGCGCGCACGTACTCAGGCCCGGCCGAGTACCCGCGCCCGGGGACCTGGCTCCGACAACGGCCGAGCGCCCTCCCGGCCGTGGTGGACGGCGAGAGGGCGCTCGTGGTGACGGGGCTGGCCGGTGGGGCCGGCGGTCACCGTCAGTTGTGGCTGTGCAGGACCTCGTTCAGACCGCCCCAGGCCGCCTTGTACGGGCGGGCCTCGACGGCGCCGGTCACCGAGTTGCGGCGGAAGAGGATGTTGTTGGCGCCGGAGAGCTCCAGGGCCTTGACGATCTGGCCGTCCGGCAGGGTCACTCGGGTGCCCGCGGTCACGTAGAGGCCGGCCTCGACCACGCACTCGTCGCCCAGCGCGATGCCCACGCCCGCCTCGGCGCCGATCAGGGTGCGCTCGCCGATCGAGATGATCTGCTTGCCGCCGCCCGAGAGGGTGCCCATGGTGGAGGCGCCGCCACCGATGTCGGAGCCGTCGCCGACCACGACGCCCGCGGAGATGCGGCCCTCGACCATGGAGGTGCCGAGGGTACCGGCGTTGAAGTTGACGAAGCCCTCGTGCATGACGGTGGTGCCCTCGGCGAGGTGCGCGCCGAGGCGGACGCGGTCCGCGTCGGCGATGCGCACGCCCTTGGGCGCGACGTAGTCCGTCATCCGCGGGAACTTGTCGATCGAGGTGACCTGGAGGTGCAGGCCCTCGGCGCGCGCGTTGAGGCGGACGGTCTCGACCTGGTCGACGGCGACCGGGCCCAGCGAGGTCCAGGCGACGTTGGTCAGCAGGCCGAAGACGCCGTCGAGGTTCTGGCCGTGCGGCTTGACCAGGCGGTGGCTGAGCAGGTGCAGGCGCAGGTACGCGTCGTGCGCGTCCAGCGGCTTGTCCTCCAGGGAGGAGATGACCGTGCGGACGGCTACGACCTCGACGCCGCGGACCGCGTCCGTGCGGATCGCCTTGGCCGCGGCGGCGCCCAGCAGCTCCACGGCCTGGTCGGCGGTGAGGCGCTCGGTGCCGGCCGGGCCGGGCTCGGCGACCAGCTCGGGGGCGGGGAACCAGGTGTCGAGGACGGTGCCGTCGGCGGTGATGGTGGCAAGTCCGGCGGCGACGGCGCCGGTGGTACGCGTAGCAGTCATATCCGAAACCTAACCGGCGACGGCCTTCGGTCGCGAACCGGTCTCATGTGCCGGTCGCGCGGCTCGCGCCATGTGCCGGGCCCGCCGGGCATGCGCCCCCCACAGCGCCGCACCCGCCCCCGCGGCGAGCACCGCGCAGAGCGGCCACAGCAGCCCGGGCACTACGGAGTACAGGGCTCCGCCGATCGGCGGCCCGAGGACCACCCCGCTGACCGACACGCCCGCGTACAGGCTCTGGAACCGTCCGATGGCGTGCTCGGGCGCCTGGTCGGCCATGTAGGCGGTGGCGGTGGTCTTGTAGAGGGTCTCCCCGAGGCTCAGCAGGATCATCATCGCGACGGCGCTCCCGATCCCGGCCCCGAGCAACAGCGCCGCGTACCCGGCCCCGACGAGCACCATTCCGGTGCCGATGACCGGCAGGGCCGGCCGCTCGCGCAGGGCTACGGCGGCGGGCAGCTCCAGCAGCAGGATCACCCCTCCGTTCAGGGCGATGACGAGCCCGAAGACGCGCGTGTCCAGGC
The DNA here is from genome assembly GCF_041106355.1 of Streptomyces sp. BF23-19. Taxonomy (NCBI): domain Bacteria; kingdom Bacillati; phylum Actinomycetota; class Actinomycetes; order Kitasatosporales; family Streptomycetaceae; genus Streptomyces; species Streptomyces sp. BF23-19. The sequence goes on from NZ_JBGBPT010000011.1 coordinate 60,739, forward strand.
CGTGGTCGGCGAGGAAGGCCGGGAAGGTGGAGTACTGCTGGCGGTAGACGACGTCGGTCACCAGGATCGCGCCGAGCAGCACCAGCACGGCGGGGCGGGCGCGCAGTTCGCGCCAGAGACTCCGTTCGCCGTGGCCCGGACCCCCGTCCTGGGCCACGGCGGGTACGCGGGAAACTCCGCGGGCCGGGACGACCCGCGCGGTCCAGACGGCGAAGAGGAGCGTGCCGATGCCGTCGCCGACGAAGAGCCAGTCGTAGGAGAGGCCGGTGGCGACCAGGGCGCCCAGCGGCGGCCCGAGGGTGAATCCACCGTTGGAGACGCAGCGTACGAGGGCGAAGGCCTGGCGGCGGGCCCCCTCCGGGACGGCGACCGCGACCAGCGCGGAGTTGGCGGCCCGGATCACGCCGGAGGCGTACTGGGCCACCGGCAGGGCCGCGTACAGCAGCGGCGTGGGCAGCAGCGGGAGCGCCACCAGGGCGATGCCGCCGAGGGTGGCGGCGGTGAGCAGCACCCGGCGGTGTCCGAAGCGGTCGCCGTACCAGCCGCCGGTGAAGTTGCCGGCGATCAACCCGACGCCGCCGATGCCGACGACCAGGCCCGCCTGGGCGGCGCCGAGGCCGCGCGGGCCGGTCAGGTAGAGGAAGACGAAGACGAAGGTGAAGCTGACGACGGCGTTGACGAAGACCCCCGCAGCCAGCAGCCACACAACCCTCGGTATGTCCTTGAACCCCTGCAACACACCCGTGTCCCCCTGCATCCATCGAGTAAGTTCCCTTTAGGAACTGACTATGTCAGCATGGCAGCCTTGGGGTCAACGGACAAAGGAGTGCCATGGCCCAGCGCACACAACTCGGCGACGCAGACTGCGCCATCGCCCAGGCCCTCGACGTGGTGGGCGACTGGTGGACGCTGCTGATCGTGCGCGACGCCGCGCGCGGTCTGCACCGCTTCGACGAGCTCCAGCGCGAGTTGGGGATGTCCCGCAAGGTGCTGGCGGAGCGGCTGAAGCTGCTCGTCGAGGCCGGGGTGCTGTCGCGCGAGCCGTACCAGGAACGTCCGGTGCGGCACGAGTACCGGCTGACCCCGCGTGGACGGGGGCTGCTGCCCGTCCTGGTGGCCCTCCAGGACTGGGGAGACACGTGGGTCCTGGGAGAGGGAGAGATGACGGCGACGACCGACGAGGCCTCGCGTGAGGCGGAACGGGTGCACGCGCTGCGCGGTACGCGGGTGCCGCCGCTGCTGCTGCCGGACCGTTTCGGCGAGCTGAGCGACCCGGTGGCGGACACCCCGTTCACGGTCCTGTACTGCTTCCCGGGCGCGTACGCGCGCGCCGAGTCCTACCCGCCCGGCTGGGCCGGGATCCCGGGCGCCAAGGGCTGTACGTTCGAGTCGTGCACCTATCGCGACCAGCTCGCGGAGTTCACCGCGGCCGGCGCCACCGTGCACGGGGTGTCGACCCAGCGCCCGGACGAGCAGCGGGAGTTCGCGGAGCACGAGCGACTGCGGTTCCCGCTCCTGTCGGACGCGGATCTGGCCCTGACCGCCGCGCTGCGCCTGCCGACGTTCCGTGCGGCGGGCACGAGTCGGATCAAGCGGCTGACGCTGGTCATCGACCGCGACCGCACGGTCCGCGAGGTGATCTACCCGATCCAGGACATCGAGGCGAGCGTGCGGACGGCGCTGACGGCCGTGCGCTCCGCGGGTTAGCCGGGCACTACCGCACGGATCCTCCGCCCCGCCCTCCGGCCGTCACCCGGGCCGTCACCCGGGCCGTCCCCGACCCGGTCCTCAGCCGCCGGACGGGCCGAAGGATCCCGCCCCGCCCTGCCCGGGCCGCAGCAGCCTCCCCAGGATCTCGCGGGCGTACGCCTCGTCGTACGGGGCGTCCGTCAGCAGGACCTGCAGGCCGATCCCGTCCATGGCCGCCACCAGCGCCCGCGCGGTCACCGGGTCGGTCCGCGGGGTCAGCGCCGCCGCCACCGCCTCGCACCACTGCGCCGCCACCGGCCGCAGTGCCGGGCGGCGCAGCGCCGCGAGGTAGAGCTCGTACTCCAGCTCGACCCGGCCCCGGTCCGCCGCGAGGGACTCCCCGAGCAGGCGGGCCAGGGCCTCGGCGAGGTCCGCGTCCGGGTCGGCCAGCGCGGTGGAGCGCGCCACCGCCTGGGCGAAGCCCTCGTTGGCCTGGCGCAGCGCGGCGACCAGCAGGTCGTCCAGCGTCTTGAAGTGGTACGTCGTCGACCCGAGCGGTACGTCGGCGGCGGCGGCCGCGCTGCGGTGGGTCAGCCCGGCGATGCCCCGCTCGCCCACCACCCGGAGCGCGGCGTCGATGATCCGCTGCCGCCGGTCCGGGTCGTAACGCCGCCCGCCGGAGGGCATCAGTGGGCCCCGCCGAGATTCAGCAGGACCACGCCGCCGATCACCAGGGCGATCCCGGCGATCTTGGCGGCGGTGGCCGCCTCGCCCAGGAACACCATGCCGATGGCGGCGATCGCGGCGGTGCCGACGCCCGCCCATATCGCGTACGCCGTGCCGACCGACATCGACTTCAGCGTCTGCGCGAGCAGGGTGAAGGCGATGACGTAGCCCAGCAGGGTGCCCAACGACGGCCACAGCTTGGTGAAGCCGTCGCTGTACTTCATGGCGGTGGTTCCGGCGACCTCGGCGGCGATGGCCGCGGCAAGCATGACGTAAGGCATGCGTACAACTGTACACAGCGATGCGTACGAGCGTACACATCCAAGTGAATCCACTGCCATGCTCCTGACATGCTGATATACGGTGCCTTCGTCGGGGGAACGAGAAGACGGAGCACACGCATGACGCAGAACACAGGGTGGGGATCCACGGGGGCACACGGGCCGGGGTGGCCGGGCGGCCCGGGCGGCGCGCCGCAGTGGGGAGGATGGGCCCCGCCGCCACCGCCGCAGCCCGGGACGGTACCGCTGAAGCCCCTGGGCCTCGGGGACGTCGTGAGCGCCACCTTCGCCACCTTCGGGCGCTACTGGAAGCAGCTCGCCGGTGTGATGCTGGCCGTACTGGGCCTGTGCCTGCTGGTCATGGCCCTGTTGGCGGGCGTGGCCGTCGCCGCGGTGTACGACCACATCGAGCCGGTCTTCGACCCGCCCTACGGGCAGGATCCGGCGGCCGAACACCTCACCCCGTTCATCGTCGCGGGCGTCACGCTCTTCGTGCTGCTGTTCGCCGTGGGGCTGTTGAGCATGGCCATGCTCACCGCCGTGTGCCCGGCGGTCCTCCAGCAGGCGGTCCTCGGCCGGCCCACCACCTTCCGCGCGATGTGGCGCACGGCCCTGCGGCGGACTCCCTCCGTCCTGGGCGCGCTGGTGCTCACGGGGCTGATCGCGGGCGCTCCCGTGCTCGCCGCGATGGCGGTGTGGATTCCGGTGATGGTCGTCTCCGTCTCCGGCGACGACCCGTCACCCGCGGCCCTGGTCCTCCTGCCCGTGCTCCTGCTGCCCACCATCGCGGTGTCCGTCTGGCTCGGCACCCGGCTCAGCCTGGCCCCCGCCGTGGCGGTCATGGAGAAGGCCACCCCTGTCACCGCGCTGCGCCGCTCGGCCGCGCTGGTCAAGGGCGACTGGTGGCGGATCTTCGGTATCACCCTGGTCGGCAGCATGATCGCGATGAGCATCGCCTACATGATCCAGATGCCCTTCCAGCTCGTCGGCACGTTCGGGATGATCCCGCTCATGGCCGAGGCGGGCGAGGGGGCCGAGGGAGCCGGCCCGTCGACGGGCATGATCGTCGCCCTCGTGTTCGGCATCCTGTGCCTCATGGTCGGCGGCGGCGTGAGCCAGATGTTCCAGATCGGGTACACCCAGCTGTTCAGCAATCTGCTGTACGTGGACCAGCGGATCCGGCGCGAGAACCTCGCCCAGGCCCTCCTCGCCGAACTCGCCGCGCAGGCCCCCACCGCCGGACCCGTGCCCACGCCCTCGGAGCCGCCCTCGGAGCCGCCCGCGGACACGCTCGCGCACACGCTCACGGACGCCGACGCCGACGCCGACGCACCCACCGTCGCGCACCCGGACCGGCCGCAGCCGCAGCCGCGACCCGAACCGGAGCCGGACACGCTGCCCGACAGGCCGAAGGACGACTGAGCGGCCCGACGGGCCGCCCTGCGGACACGAGGAAGGGCCCCCGGCACGATGCCGGGGGCCCTTCCTCGTTCAGAACCGCTCAGACGTTGAAGCCGAGTGCGCGGAGCTGCTCGCGGCCGTCGTCCGTGATCTTGTCCGGACCCCACGGCGGCATCCAGACCCAGTTGATCCGAAGCTCGCTGACGATGCCGTCCGTCGCCGACTTCGCCTGGTCCTCGATGACGTCCGTCAGCGGGCAGGCCGCCGAGGTCAGGGTCATGTCGAGGGTGGCGATGTTCGCGTCGTCGATGTGGATGCCGTAGATCAGGCCCAGGTTGACGACGTCGATGCCCAGCTCGGGGTCGACCACGTCGTAGAGGGCCTCGCGGACCTCCTCCTCGGTGGCCGGCTTGATCGACGCCTCGGGCGTCGCGTTCTCGGTCATGCCGTCTTCCTCTCCGCGTCGCCCAGAGCCTGGGCCGTCGCGTCCTTCCACGCCATCCAGCTCAGCAGAGCACACTTCACGCGAGCCGGGTACTTGGAGACGCCGACGAACGCGACCGCGTCCTCCAGCACTTCCTCCATGGCCTCGTCGGGCTCGATCTTGCCCTTGGACTGCATCATCTCCAGGAAGACAGCCTGGATCTTCTGCGCCTCGGCCAGTTCCTTGCCCACGAGCAGCTCGTTCAGTACGGACGCGCTGGCCTGGCTGATGGAGCAGCCCTGGCCCTCGTAGGAGACGTCGGTCAGCGTCTCGCCGTCGTACTTCACGCGCAGCGTGATCTCGTCGCCGCACGTCGGATTGACGTGGTGCACCTCGGCATCGCCGTCGCGCAGGCCACGCCCGTGCGGGTGCTTGTAGTGGTCCAGGATCAGTTCCTGGTACATCGAATCCAGCTTCACTGCGTCCTCGTCGCCTCGTCCGTCAGCCGAAGAAGTTCCGTACGTGCTCCAGCCCGTCGATCAGCGCGTCGACCTCGGCCGGAGAGGAGTACAGGTAGAAAGACGCTCGCGTCGTCGCAGGAATTCCGTAGCGCAGGCAGACGGGGCGCGCGCAGTGGTGTCCCACGCGGACCGCGATGCCCTGCTCGTCCAGAACCTGACCGACGTCGTGCGGGTGGATGTCACCCAGGACGAAGGAGATCGCGGCGCCGCGGTCCTCGGCCGTGGTGGGGCCGATGATCCGCAGGTCGGGCACCTCCGCGAGACGCTTGATCGCGTACTCGGTGATCGCGTGCTCGTGCGCGGCGATCTTGTCCATGCCGATCGCGGTCAGGTAGTCCACGGCCGCACCGAGGCCGACGGCCTGGGCGATCGGGGGCGTACCCGCCTCGAACTTGTGAGGCGCCGGGGCGTAGGTCGAGGCGTGCATCGACACGGTCTCGATCATCTCGCCGCCGCCGAGGAACGGAGGCAGGTCCTCCAGGAGCTCCTGCCGGCCCCACAGGACGCCGATGCCGGTCGGGCCGCACATCTTGTGGCCGGTGAAGGCCACGAAGTCGGCGCCGAGCGCCTGTACGTCCAGCGGCATGTGCGGGGCGGCCTGGGAGGCGTCGATCAGCACGAGGGCGCCGACGTCCTGGGCTCGCCGCACGATCGCCTCGACCGGGTTGACCGTGCCCATGATGTTGGAGACCAGCGTGAAGGAGACGATCTTCGTCTTCTCCGTGATGACCTCTTCGATGTTGGACAGGTCGAGCCGGCCGTCGTCGGTGAGGCCGAACCACTTCAGCTTCGCGCCGGTGCGCTGCGAGAGCAGCTGCCACGGCACGATGTTGGAGTGGTGCTCCATCTCCGTGATGGCGATCTCGGTCTCGCGGTCGACCCGGTAGGGCTCGTCCGCCCAGCCGAGCATGTTCGCGACCAGGTTGAGCGACTCCGAGGCGTTCTTGGTGAAGATCACCTCGTCGCGGCTCGGCGCGTTGATGAAGGCGGCGACCTTGTCGCGAGCGCCCTCGTACAGCGCCGTGGCCTCCTCGGCGAGCACGTGCACGCCACGGTGGACGTTGGCGTTGTGCTGCTCGTAGTACTCGTTCAGCGCGTCGAGCACCTGGCGCGGCTTCTGCGAGGTCGCCGCGTTGTCCAGGTAAACGATCTTCTTCCCGTCGTGGACCACACGATCCAGAAGGGGGAAGTCCTTTCGGATCGCCTCGATGTCGAGGAGGCCAGGCAACTGTGTCACGCGGTCGCGCCACCCTTCGTGCTGTACGACTCGTAGCCTTCGGCCTCCAGCTTGTCGGCGAGCTCGGCGCCGCCGGACTCGGCGATGCGGCCCTCGGAGAAGACGTGGACGAAGTCGGGCTTGATGTAGCGGAGGATCCGCGTGTAGTGCGTGATCAGCAGCGTGCCGACCTCACCGGTCGCGCGGACGCGGTTGACGCCCTCGGAGACCTGGCGCAGGGCGTCGACGTCGAGACCGGAGTCGGTCTCGTCGAGGATCGCGATCTTCGGCTTCAGGAGCTCCAGCTGCAGGATCTCGTGGCGCTTCTTCTCACCGCCGGAGAAGCCCTCGTTGACGTTGCGCTCGGCGAAGGCCGGGTCCATCTGGAGCTGCTCCATCGCGGACTTGACCTCCTTCACCCAGGTACGCAGCTTCGGCGCCTCGCCGCGGATCGCGGTGGCCGAGGTGCGCAGGAAGTTGGAGACCGAGACACCGGGGACCTCGACCGGGTACTGCATCGCGAGGAAGACGCCGGCGCGGGCGCGCTCGTCGACGGACATCTCCAGGACGTCCTCGCCGTCGAGGGTCACGGTGCCACCGGTGATGGTGTACTTCGGGTGACCGGCGAGCGAGTACGCCAGGGTGGACTTGCCGGAGCCGTTCGGACCCATGATGGCGTGCGTCTCACCCTGCTTGACGGTGAGGTCGACGCCCTTGAGGATCTCGCGGGCGCCGTTCTCGGCCTCGACGGAGACGTGCAGGTCGTGGATTTCAAGCGTTGCCATGGATACCTCAGGACTCCTGGGTGAGGGAGACGAGCACGTCGTCCCCTTCGATCTTTACGGGGTATACGGGGACGGGGCGCGTCGCGGGCAGGCCCGAGGGCTTGCCGGTGCGCAGGTCGAAGGCCGACCCGTGCAGCCAGCACTCGATCATGCAGTCTTCGACCTCGCCCTCCGAGAGCGACACGTTCGCGTGCGAGCAGATGTCGTTGATCGCGAACACCTCCCCCTCGGTGGAGACGATGGAGACCGGCGTGCCGTCGAGTTCCACCCGCTTCGGGGTGTCCTCCTCCAGCTCGCTGAGCGCGCAGGCCTTGACGTAATTCATCAGACGGAACCCTGGAGCTCGGTCTCGATCTTGGCGAGCAGACGCTCCTCGATGTCGTCGACACCGATCTGCTGGACGAGCTCCGCGAAGAAGCCGCGGACGACCAGGCGGCGGGCCTCGTCGGCCGGGATGCCACGGGCCTGCAGGTAGAAGAGCTGCTCGTCGTCGAAACGGCCGGTCGCGGAGGCGTGGCCGGCGCCGACGATCTCGCCGGTCTCGATCTCCAGGTTCGGCACCGAGTCGACCCGCGCGCCGTCCGTGAGGACGAGGTTGCGGTTCATCTCGTAGGTGTCGGTGCCCTCGGCGCTCTTCTGGATGAGCACGTCACCGATCCAGACCGCGTGGGCGTCCTGGCCCTGGAGCGCGCCCTTGTAGACCACGTTCGACTTGCAGTGCGGGGCGTCGTGCGTGACCAGGAGGCGGTGCTCCTGGTGCTGGCCGGCGTCCGTGAAGTACAGGCCGAAGAGCTCGGCCTCGCCGCCGGGGCCGGCGTAGCTGATCCGCGGGTGGAGGCGGACGACGTCGCCACCGAAGGTGACCACGACCGACTTGAAGGTCGCGTCGCGGCCGATCAGCGTGTTGTGCTGGGAGCAGTGGACGGCGGTGTCGTCCCAGTCCTGCACGGACACGACGGTGAGCTTGGCGCCGTCGCCGACCAGGAAGTCGACGTTGGCGGCGCGCACGCCGTCACCGGTGTGGTCGATGACGATGACGGCCTCGGCGAAGGCCTGCACGTCGAAGACGGTGTGGCCGAAGGTGGTGCCGCCCTCGCCGTGCAGCGTCACGCGCACCGGCTCGGTCAGGACCGTCTCCTTGGGCACGGTGACGACCGTGGCCTTGGCGAAGGAGGAGAACGCCTGGGCAGCGATCCGGTCCACCGGGGTGCCGGCCTTGCCGATGCGCGCGTCGCCGCGCTCCACCGACTCGACCGTGACGCCCTCGGGCGCGTCGATCTGGGCCTTCATGGTGCCGTTGGCGACCGCGGTGCCGTCGTGCAGGCCCTTGAGGCGGGCGAGCGGCGTGAAGCGCCACTCCTCCTCGCGGCCGTTCGGAACCGGGAAGTCCGCCACGTCGAAGGACGGGGGCGCACTCATCCGGGTGGCGACGGTGGACTCGGCGGCCACCGCGATCGCGCCGGCGGTGGTCGAACCCGCCGGAATGTTCTGAGCCTCAGCCATGGCTGTCTTCGTGCTCTCTTCCTACGTCAAAGAATGTCTGCGGGACTCGGGCGGCCGGAACTAGCCGACCGAACCCTCCATCTGCAGCTCGATCAGCCGGTTCAGCTCCAGCGCGTACTCCATGGGCAGCTCACGCGCGATGGGCTCGACGAAGCCGCGCACGATCATGGCCATGGCCTCGAACTCCGTCATACCGCGGCTCATCAGGTAGAAGAGCTGGTCGTCGGAGACCTTGGAGACCGTGGCCTCGTGGCCCATGGAGACGTCGTCCTCACGGACGTCCACGTAGGGGTACGTGTCCGAGCGGGAGATGGTGTCGACCAGGAGCGCGTCGCACAGCACGTTGGACTTCGATCCGTGGGCGCCCTCGCCGATCTCGACCAGACCTCGGTACGAGGTGCGGCCGCCGCCTCGGGCCACCGACTTGGAGACGATGTTCGAGGAGGTGTGCGGCGCCATGTGGACCATCTTGGAGCCGGCGTCCTGGTGCTGGCCCTCGCCCGCGAAGGCGATGGACAGGGTCTCGCCCTTGGCGTGCTCGCCCATCAGGTAGACGGCCGGGTACTTCATGGTGACCTTGGAACCGATGTTGCCGTCGATCCACTCCATGGTCGCGCCCTCGTACGCCACGGCGCGCTTGGTGACCAGGTTGTAGACGTTGTTCGACCAGTTCTGGATCGTCGTGTAGCGGCAGCGGCCGCCCTTCTTGACGATGATCTCGACCACGGCGCTGTGCAGCGAGTCCGAGGAGTAGATCGGGGCGGTGCAGCCCTCGACGTAGTGGACGTAGGCGTCCTCGTCGACGATGATCAGCGTCCGCTCGAACTGGCCCATGTTCTCCGTGTTGATACGGAAGTAGGCCTGGAGCGGGATGTCGACCTTCACGCCCTTGGGGACGTAGATGAAGGAGCCGCCGGACCACACCGCGGTGTTCAGCGACGCGAACTTGTTGTCGCCGACCGGGATGACCGTGCCGAAGTACTCCTGGAAGAGCTCCGGGTGCTCCTTGAGCGCGGTGTCCGTGTCGAGGAAGATGACGCCCTGCTCCTCCAGGTCCTCACGGATCTGGTGGTAGACGACCTCGGACTCGTACTGGGCCGCGACACCGGCGACGAGGCGCTGCTTCTCCGCCTCCGGGATGCCGAGCTTGTCGTACGTGTTCTTGATGTCCTCGGGCAGCTCCTCCCACGAAGCGGCCTGCTTCTCGGTGGAACGCACGAAGTACTTGATGTTGTCGAAGTCGATGCCCGAGAGGTCGGAACCCCAGTTCGGCATGGGCTTCTTGTCGAACAGCTTCAGGCCCTTGAGGCGGAGCTTCAGCATCCACTCCGGCTCGGACTTCTTCGCCGAGATGTCGCGGACGACATCCTCGGAGAGACCCCGCTTGGCAGCGGCGCCGGCCGCGTCGGAGTCGGCCCAGCCGTATTCGTAGGTGCCCAGGCCATCGAGCTCAGGGTGAGCGATCTCCGTGGTCATGCGGGGTTCCTCCCGGCCGTACTTGCAGATACTGATGTGTCGGTCTGTGTGGTGCTCGCGCTACGCGGAATGAACGTCGTGCACACCCCGTCGCCATGGGCGATCGTGGCGAGGCGCTGCACATGGGTCCCGAGCAGGCGGGAGAAGACCTCGGTCTCCGCCTCGCAGAGCTGCGGGAACTGCTCGGCGACGTGCGCGACCGGGCAGTGGTGCTGGCAGAGCTGTTCACCGCTGTGCGGACCGGGAGCGCTCTTCGCCGTAGCAGCGTACCCGTCCACGGTCAACGCCCTGGCAAGGGCCTCCGTGCGCTCCTGCGGTGCGGCGGCCTCGACGGCCTCCTTGTAGGCGCGCGCTTGCGTCTCCATCCGCGACCTGGCGAAGGCGGCGACTGCCACCTCGCCCTGCTCGCCGCCGCCGACCGACTGCGCGATCCAGCGCAGGGCGTCCGCGGCGAGCGTGTCGTAGGACTGGTCGAAGGCGTCGCGGCCGCAGTCGGTGAGCACGAAGACCTTGGCGGGCCGACCCCGGGTGCGCGCACCGTACACACGCTGCTCACGGGGTTCGACCACGTCGTCGGTGACGAGCGTGTCGAGGTGGCGGCGGACGGCGGCCTGGGTGAGGCCGAGACGCTGGGCGAGGTCGGCGACGGTGGACGGACCGTGGTCCAGGATCGAGCGCGCCACGCGGTTGCGGGTTGACCGCTCCCCGGTGCCGAGCTCCCCCTGAGGGGTGTCGATCTGCCGTTCGCCGTATTTCACAACGCCATTGTTGCGTAATTAACCGACCGGCGACAAGCCGTGACGGACGCCACGCCTGGTGGCCTCCATCACTAAGGGTTACCTTATTTATCGACGGAGAGTTATTCGGACGGAGACATTCCGCTATCTTTCGGAACCCCTCCGATGAGCCCGCAAACCGCTCCCACCAGCACACCTGTGCCCGTGGCGGTTCTTGGGCGCCGGGAAGGGCGATGTCCGGAAAAGATCACGGAAACATGCCGACGCTTCCAGGACCGATCGACTGAAAAGAGCTGTATTCGCGACGCGGCGTTCGATTCTCCGGAGCCGATCCGACGGCGAACCGGCGACGAAGAGGCCACGCCCCCGGCACCTACGCCCCCTCCCCGGGCTCCGTAGACTCACCCCTCATGAGCAACGACCCCGCCGTGGAGATCCGCGGACTGGTGAAGCGGTACGGCACCAAGACCGCGGTGGACGGCCTGGACCTCACCGTCCGGAGCGGCTCCGTCACCGCGGTCCTCGGTCCGAACGGCGCGGGCAAGACGACCACGGTGGAGACCTGCGAGGGCTACCTCCGCCCCGACGCCGGCACCGTCCGCGTCCTCGGCCTCGACCCGGTCGCCCAGGCCGAGGCCCTGCGCCCGCGGATCGGCGTGATGCTGCAGTCCGGAGGCGTCTACTCCGGAGCCCGCGCCGTCGAGATGCTCCGCCACATGGCCAAGCTCTACGCCGACCCGCTCGACGTCGCCACCCTGGTGGAACGCCTCGGGCTCGGCGGCTGCGGCCGCACCCCCTACCGCAGGCTCTCCGGCGGCCAGCAGCAGCGCCTGGCCCTGGCCATGGCCGTGGTCGGCCGCCCCGAGCTGGTCTTCCTCGACGAGCCCACCGCAGGCCTGGACCCGCAGGCCCGCCGCGCGACCTGGGACCTCGTACGGGAACTGCGCACCGACGGGGTCACCGTCGTCCTCACCACCCACCACATGGACGAGGCCGAGCAGCTCGCCGACGAGGTCGCCATCGTGGACGCCGGCCGGGTCGTCGTCCACGGCAGCCCCGAGCAGCTGTGCCGCGGCGGCGCCGAGAACACCCTGCGCTTCACCGGCCGCCCCTCCCTCGACCTCGCCTCGCTGCTGAAGGCGCTGCCCGACGGCACCGAGGCCGCCGAGCTCACCCCGGGCGTCTACCGGGTCACCGGCGACGTCCACCCGCAGCTGCTGGCCACCGTCGCCTCCTGGTGCGCGCAGCACGGCGTGATGCCGAGCAGCCTCACGGTGGAGCGGCACACCCTCGAAGACGTCTTCCTGGAACTGACCGGTAAGGAGCTGCGCGCATGAGCGCCGGTACGTTCACCCCCCGCCCGGGGGCCGCGCCCGTGTCCCGCATGATCCTCGCGCAGACGGCGCTGGAGACCCGGATGCTGCTGCGCAACGGCGAGCAGCTGCTGCTCACCGTGATCATCCCGGCGCTGCTGCTGACCCTCTTCTCCGCGGTCGACATCGTCACGGTGCCGGTTCGGGAGGGCGGCAGCGGGAAGTCCGTGGACTTCCTCGCGCCGGGGATCCTGGCGCTCGCCGTGATGTCCACCGCCTTCACCGGGCAGGCCATCGCCACCGGCTTCGACCGCCGCTACGGGGTCCTCAAGCGGCTGGGAGCCTCCCCGCTGCCGCGGTGGGCCCTGATGGCCGCCAAGACCTTGTCGGTGCTGGTCACCGAGGTGCTGCAGATCGCCCTGCTGACGGTGATCGCCCTCGCGCTGGGCTGGTCCCCGCAGGGGAACCCGCTGTCGGTGGCCGCGCTGATCCTGCTGGGCACCGCCGCCTTCTCCGGCCTCGGACTGCTGATGGCGGGCACGCTCAAGGCCGAGATGACCCTGGCCGCCGCCAACCTGGTCTTCCTGCTGCTGCTGGTCGGCGGCGGGGTGATCGTGCCGCTGGAGAAGTTCCCGGACGCCGTGCGGTCGGTGCTGGGGCTGCTGCCCATCTCGGCCCTGTCCGACGGACTGCGCGAGGTGCTCCAGCACGGGGCCTCGCTCCCGTGGGGCGACGCGGCCGTGCTGGCGGGCTGGGCCGTACTCGGTCTGGGCGCCGCCGCGCGGCTCTTCCGCTGGGAATGAAATCCCTCCCCTCGTGGCGGCGATGCCGCGAGGATGGGCCCCTCACACATGAAGCCGGGGGGCGGACATGGTGCAGCGGGACGCCGTTCTACGGCTGGACGATCGATGGGCACGGGTGCGCTCGGGGGCGGAGCACGCGGAGCCCACGGAGCGCGCACGGCTCCTCGACGAGCTGATCGGCGCCCTGCGCCCGTTCACGGACGACCCGCGGTGCACCGCGCTGCTCGGGCTGCGCCTCGCCGACCGGGCCGCCCTGCGGTTCGCCGCGGGGGACCGCGCCGGCGCGCTCGCCACGATCGAGGAGGGGTTACGCAGCTCCGAGCGGGCGGCCGGGCACTCCCCCGAGTTCGCCCGCTGGTACGCCCGCGGGCTGATCAACCACGGGGTCTGGCTGTCCTGGCCGCTCAGCGACGGGGCCCGACTGCCGAAGCACCCACTGGGCCCGGCCGTCGGCGAGGGACCGAGCGCCATGGAACGGGCGGCCGGTGAGCGCGCCCGCGATCTGACCCGTACCGCGGTGGAGGTCTGGGCGGGACTCGACCAGCGGGATCCGGTGAACCGGCGGGGCCTGGCCCAGGCCAAGGTGTTCCTCGGGGACCGCCTCGCCGAGCTGGGGTTCGCCGAGGAGGCCGTGGCCTGGGCCGTGGCCGCCGAGTCCGACTTCCGGCAGCTGCTGCTCGCGGACCCGGCGGCGGAGGAGTCGGCGGAGGCCGAGGAGGCCCTCGACCACATCGGCCGCCAGCTGGAACTGCGGCTGCGCTTCCTGACCTTCGGCGCGCTGGTCAGCCTGCGCGCACAGGGGCTGCTGCCCGAACGGCTGCTGCCCCGGGCCGTGGTGGCCGCCCGTATCAAGGGGGTGGCGGAGCCCGCGATCGCGGCCGGGCTGGGTCTCGACGCCGAACAGGTCCGCACGATGCTGGACGTCACCCCCTGGCTCGCGGTGTGGCGCTTCGAGGTGCGCGGACCTGACGGACTGTGGAACGTACTGGAACATCCCTGGCACAGCACCACAGAAGTAAGAAATCGGACGGCAGAGGATGTAGCGGGCGAATTGCTCCGCGGGTTCGTCGACTCGGCGGACTACCCGGGCGACGACGCCCATTGGCGCGTCCTCCTGTGGTGGCACGAGGAGGGGGACCCCGCGGGAGCGCGGTACCGGCTGGCCGTCGGGCCGGACGCGCCCCTGGCCACCCCCTCGTGAAAGTTTGCACAAGTGGTCGCCTACGATATGGGGCGTGTTGAACCCCCTCGCCCACATCGCCAGCCGCTGGACCCCGTCACCCCGGACCGTCCAGCGGGCCGCACTCGCCGCGCTCGTCATGAGTGTGGTCATCGTCGTCACCGGCGGCGCGGTACGGCTGACCGGATCCGGCCTCGGCTGCGACACCTGGCCCAAGTGCACCGACGACAGCCTGATCGTGACGCAGGAGCAGGGCTTCCACGGCGCCATCGAATTCGGCAACCGCATGCTGACCTACGTGCTCAGCGCGGCCGTCGGCTGGGGGATCATCGCCGCCCGCTCGGCCAAGCCCTGGCGGCACTCCCTGACGAAGCTCGGCTGGGTCCAGTTCGCGATCGTGATGGCCAACGCCGTACTCGGCGGGATCACCGTCCTCACCGGGCTCAACCCGTACAGCGTGGCCGGGCACTTCCTCCTCGCCACCGCCCTGATCACCGTGACGACGGTCACCTGGCAGCGCACCCGCGAGGGCGACGGCGCCCCCCGGCCGCGTGTGCCCGGCCCGGTGCGCAAGCTGTCGTGGGCGCTGCTGGCGACCACGCTCGTCCTGATCGCGGCGGGCACCGTCGTGACCGGCTCCGGTCCGCACGCCGGCGACAGCAGTGAGATCAAGCGCATGCCCTTCGACTGGGACACCACCGCCCACGTGCACGCCGTCGCCGCCTGGGTGGTGTGCGCGCTCGGTATCGCGATGTGGCTGGTCCTGCGCGTCGTGGACGCTCCCGCCGACACCCGGGCCCGCGCCCGTGACCTGCTGATCGTGCTGCTCGCCCAGGGTGCGATCGGCTACGTGCAGTACGCCACCCAGGTCCCCGAGGCCCTGGTCGCCGCCCACATGCTCGGCTCCTGCCTGGTGTGGATCGCCGTGGTCCGGATCGCCCTGAGCCTGCGCGAGCGGCCGTCCGATCAGGCGGAGATCCCCGCCCAGAGCGACCCGCAGCTCTCCGCCGCGTAGCGCGGCCTGCCTAAGGGCTGCCCCGTAATCCCCGGCGGGCGCGCGGCGCCGGGGACTACGGGACAGCCCTTAGGGCGTGTCCAGGCGGTAGACGCGGCGGGCGTTGCCCGCCGCGACCAGGGCGGCCACCCGTTCCGCGTCCCGCCAGGACCAGGAGCCCTCCGCGGCCCAGCCGCCCAGCACCCGGCCCAGCGCCTCGCGGAACACCAGGGCGCCCACCGCGTGCAGTTCGGGCAGCTGCCGGCCACCGCTGGAGAACAGCACCTTCCCGAACGGCGCGATCTCCAGCAGCTCCGCCAGGACCGCCGCGGCCCGCGCGCCCGTCTGCCCGAGGGCCGGGCCCGTATCGGCGTAGACGTGCGGGAAGGCCGCCGCGAGCTGCGCGGTGCGGCGGTGGTGCGGATATCCGCCGAGCAGCACCAGCCGGGTCCCGAGGCCTGCGGTGGCCCGTACGAAGCCGGTCAGCGCGGCCGGGTCGGCCTCGTCCGTGTGCAGCTGGAGCGGCAGCCCCGAGGCCACCGCGCTCCACAGCAGGTGGGCCAGGAGTACGGGGTCCCCCACGGCTCCGCCCCGCGGCCGCCGGGCCAGCCACCGCCCGGCCGCCCCGCGCACCGCCCCGGGACCGGGCGGCTCGGGAGCGACGGCCGGGGTGTCCGCGCCGGTGAAGGCCGTGGCACAGCTGAAGGCGGCGGCCCCGACGGCGGCGTGGTGGACGGCCTCGGCGAGATTCGCGAGGAAGGCGCCCACCGTCCCGGAGGTGTCGGCGACCTGCTCGGCCAGTAACTCCAGCCGGACCGACTCGAAGGCCTCGGCGTCCCCGGCGAGCGCCAGTTCCTTGGGCCCGGTGAGGTCCCCGGGCACCCCGGTGTCGACGAGGTAGGCCGCGACGCCCGACCCCCTCAGCAGCCGCCGGGTGGTCTCGGCCACGCCCAGCTCGCGCCGCCGCGCCAGATAGCGGGCGGGGGCGGCGTGCGGCTCCAGCCCGAGCAGCGGCGGGCACCAGCGGCGCACCGCGAAACCGGTCTGCGTGTCGAAGAAGGTGGTGCCCGCGGCGGGCAGGCCGGCCGAGCGCATCAGCAGGGCCTCGAAGGTGCCCAGGCCCAGCTCCGTACGGAGTACTCCGTGGCAGTACTGGTCCACCAGGGGCGGCGTTTCGATCATCCGGGCATCCCGTTGCGGACGTGAGGAAGGGGCTTCCACACGTCCTAACGGGTGAGCGGGGTGTGAGGTGTTGCTCGGGCTGTTGACCGAGCCTGCACTCCCGGGTTCCCGGACGCC
Organism: Streptomyces sp. BF23-19; assembly: GCF_041106355.1. Classification (NCBI taxonomy): domain Bacteria; kingdom Bacillati; phylum Actinomycetota; class Actinomycetes; order Kitasatosporales; family Streptomycetaceae; genus Streptomyces; species Streptomyces sp. BF23-19. The sequence goes on from NZ_JBGBPT010000011.1 coordinate 77,087, forward strand.
TTCCGGGGCTCAGGCCGCCGGGTTCGCGGGTCCGCCGATCTGGATGCCGGCCATCCGCGTCCACTCGTACGGACCGGTGCGCACGCGCGCGGCGAACTCCCCGTCGAACTCGTCGTGCAGGGTCAGACCGGCCTTCTCCGCGGCCAGCTGCGCCACCGTGAAGGTGGGGGCCACCAGGTCGCCCCAGCCGCCGTCCGTGCCCACGAGCACGATCCGGGTGCCGGCCTGGCCGATGTGGGCGAGCTGGCCCTCGACGCCGCCGTGCTGCTTGGCGAACGCGCCGATCTGCTTGGCCAGCTTCGCGGCCTTACGGTCCTGCTTCTTCTCCGCGGCGCCTGCGGTGTCCGCGGCGGCGGTGTCTGCGGTGTCTCCCATGGAAGCCATGCTACCGGCGAGTAATCAGTGGAGGAAGGGATCCACGGCCACCGCCACGAACAGCAGCGACACATAGGTGATCGACCAGTGGAACAGCCGCATCTCCTTGAGCTTGCCGCCCGTGATGCCCGCCTTGGCGCGCGCGTGCAGCGCGTGCGCCTCCCACAGCCACCAGCCGCCCGCCGCCAGCGCGACCGCGGTGTAGAACCAGCCGGTGTACCCCAGCGGGGTCAGCAGCAGCGAGACCGCCACCATCACCCAGCTGTAGAAAACGATCTGGCGCGACACGGCCTGGTTGCCCGCGACGACCGGGAGCATCGGCACGCCGGCGCGCGCGTAGTCGTCCTTCACCTTCATCGACAGCGGCCAGTAGTGCGGCGGCGTCCAGAAGAAGATGACGAGGAAGAGGATGACCGCGGCCCAGGAGACCGTGTTCGTGACGGCCGACCAGCCGATCAGCACCGGCATGCAGCCGGCGATGCCGCCCCAGACGATGTTCTGCGCGGTGCGCCGCTTCAACAGCATCGTGTAGACCACGACGTAGAAGAGGAGCGCCCCGAGTGACAACGCCGCCGACAGCCAGTTGACGAGCAGGCCGAAGAAGAGCGTGGAGACGACCGCGAGGGTGAGACCGAAGGCCAGGCACTCCCGCGGGCTGACCATGCCGGTCACCAGCGGGCGCTGCGAGGTCCGGTCCATCAGCGCGTCGATGTCCCGGTCGATGTACATGTTCAGCGCGTTGGCGCCGCCGGCCGACAAGTAGCCGCCGAAGCAGGTCACGAGGACCAGCCACAGCGACGGCACACCCTGCTCGGCGAGGAACATCACCGGCACTGTGGTGATCAGCAGAAGTTCGATGATCCGCGGCTTGGTCAATGCCACGAAAGCCATGACGCGGGTCCCGAGCGGCCGATGACCGGGGCTCGTCCCGAGCACCCCCGCTGGACGGGATTCGACGGCCGTCACGCACACCCCTGAGAGAGAATCCAGCAAGCTCCGACTCGGGCCGTTCACAACATGAAGGCCCGGTTAAGGCTTGCGCGTACCACGCCACTGTAGACGTTGCGCTTACGTCGCCCCGCGCCGGGGTCGCTTCGTGTTGGGCCGATCGGACCGTGCATATATACGGGGCACAGGCCACACCGGACACCCGTGGGCGGGTGAACAGGGGTCGGCGGCGCGGTGACGGACTGCCTGCACCCGAATAGCTGCACGCCGTTGCGGGGGTAGGCTCGGAATCGCGCCGGTGCACCGTTCGTCACCGGGATTCATACATGTGGAGAGGAGCCCTGACCCACGGTGAGCACCAAGCCGACCACCACAGAGCTCGAGTGGACCGAACTGGACCAGCGGGCCGTCGACACCGCCCGCATCCTGGCCGCTGACGCGGTCCAGAAGGTCGGAAACGGCCACCCCGGTACGGCGATGAGCCTGGCCCCCGCCGCTTACACCCTCTTCCAGAAGGTGATGCGGCATGACCCGGCGGACCCCGAGTGGGTGGGCCGCGACCGCTTCGTGCTCTCCGCGGGGCACTCGTCCCTGACGCTCTACACCCAGCTCTACCTCGGTGGGTTCGGGCTGGAGCTGGCGGACCTCGAGGCGTTCCGCACCTGGGGCTCCAAGACCCCCGGCCACCCGGAGTACGGCCACACCAAGGGCGTCGAGACCACCACCGGCCCTCTCGGCCAGGGCATCGCCAACGCGGTGGGCATGGCCATGGCCTCGCGCTACGAGCGCGGCCTGTTCGACCCGGAGGCCGCCCCGGGCACCTCCCCGTTCGACCACATGATCTACGCGATCGCGGGCGACGGCTGCCTCCAGGAGGGCATCTCCCACGAGGCGTCCGCGCTGGCCGGCCACCAGAAGCTCGGCAACCTCGTCCTGCTGTGGGACGACAACCACATCTCCATCGAGGGTGACACGGAGACGGCCGTCTCCGAGGACACCCTGAGGCGTTACGAGGCGTACGGCTGGCACGTCCAGCGCGTCGCGCAGCAGGAGAACGGCGACCTCGACCCGAAGGCGCTCTTCGCCGCCCTCCAGGCCGCCAAGGCCGAGACCGGCCGCCCGTCCTTCATCGCGGCCCGTTCGATCATCGCCTGGCCCGCCCCGCACGCCCAGAACACCGAGGCCGCCCACGGCTCGGCGCTCGGCGACGACGAGGTCGCGGCCACCAAGCGCGTGCTCGGCTTCGACCCGGAGAAGACCTTCGAGGTCTCCGACGAGGTCATCGCCCACACCCGCGCGCTGGGGGACCGCGGCCGCGAGGCCAAGGCCGAGTGGGAGAAGGAGTTCTCCGCCTGGCGCACCGCCAACTCGGAGCGCGCCGCCGAGTTCGACCGCATCAACGCCAACGAGCTGCCCGCGGGCTGGGAGGACAAGCTCCCCGTCTTCGAGGCCGGCAAGGGTGTCGCCACCCGCGCCGCCTCCGGCAAGGTCCTCGGCGCGCTCGGCGCGGTCATCCCGGAGCTGTGGGGCGGCTCGGCCGACCTGGCCGGCTCGAACAACACCACCATCGACAAGGACTCCTCGTTCCTGCCGGTGGGGAACCCGCTGCCGGAGGCCGACCCGTACGGCCGCACCATCCACTTCGGCATCCGCGAGCACGCCATGGCCGCGTCCATGAACGGCATCGCCCTGCACGGCCACACCCGCATCTACGGCGGCACCTTCCTGGTGTTCTCCGACTACATGCGCAACGCCGTCCGCCTCTCCGCGCTGATGCACCTGCCGGTGACGTACGTGTGGACGCACGACTCCATCGGTCTGGGCGAGGACGGCCCGACCCACCAGCCGGTCGAGCACCTCGCCTCGCTGCGCGCCATCCCGGGCCTGAACATCGTCCGTCCGGCCGACGCCAACGAGACCGCCATCGCCTGGCGCGAGATCCTGCGCCGCCACACCAAGGTCTTCGGCAAGGGTGCCCCGCACGGCCTCGCCCTGACCCGCCAGGGTGTGCCGACCTACGAGCGCAACGAGGCGGCCGCCAAGGGCGGCTACGTCCTGTTCGAGGCCGAGGGCGGCCCGGCGCAGGTCCTCCTCATCGGTACCGGCTCCGAGGTGCACCTCGCCGTCGAGGCCCGCGAGCAGCTCCAGGCCCAGGGCGTTCCCACCCGGGTCGTCTCGATGCCGTCCGTCGAGTGGTTCGAGGAGCAGGACCAGGAATACAAGGACAGCGTCCTGCCGCCGTCGGTGAAGGCCCGTGTCGCGGTCGAGGCGGGCATCGGCCTGACCTGGCACCGCTACGTCGGCGACGCCGGCCGGATCGTCTCGCTGGAGCACTTCGGTGCCTCGGCCGACGCGAAGGTGCTCTTCCGCGAGTTCGGCTTCACCGCCGAGAACGTGGCGGCCGCCGCCAAGGAATCCCTCGAAGCCGCTGCGCGCTGACGCCGGTACGCAACCAAGTAGGAGATGTAATCCCATGACAGACGCACTCAAGCGCCTCTCCGACGAAGGCGTCGCGATCTGGCTGGACGACCTGTCCCGCAAGCGCATCACGTCCGGCAACCTGGCCGAGCTCATCGACCAGTCGCACGTGGTCGGTGTCACCACCAACCCGGCGATCTTCCAGAAGGCCATCAGCGGCGGCGAGGGCTACGAGCAGCAGCTCACCGACCTCGCGACCCGCAAGGTCACCGTGGAAGAGGCCCTGCGCATGATCACGACGGCGGACGTCAGGGACGCCGCCGACATCCTGCGCCCGGTCTACGACCGCACCGACGGCCAGGACGGCCGCGTGTCGATCGAGGTCGACCCGCGCCTGGCGCACAACACCCCGGCGACCATCGCCGAGGCCAAGCAGCTCGCCTGGCTGGTGGACCGCCCGAACACGCTCATCAAGATCCCGGCGACCAAGGCCGGCCTGCCGGCGATCACCGAGGTCATCGGCAAGGGCATCAGCGTCAACGTCACGCTGATCTTCTCGCTGGAGCGCTACCGCGAGGTCATGGACGCGTACGTGTCGGGTCTGGAGAAGGCCAAGGCCGCCGGCCTGGACCTCTCGCTGATCCACTCGGTCGCCTCCTTCTTCGTGTCCCGTGTGGACTCGGAGATCGACAAGCGCCTCGACGCGGTCGGCACCGACGAGGCGAAGGCCCTCAAGGGCAAGGCGGCGCTCGCCAACGCCCGTCTGGCCTACGAGGCCTACGAGGAGGTCTTCGCCTCGGAGCGCTGGGCCGCCCTGGAGCGGGTCGGCGCCAACAAGCAGCGTGCGCTGTGGGCCTCGACCGGCGTCAAGGACCCGGCGTACAAGGACACCCTGTACGTGGACGACCTGGTCGCCCCGAACACGGTGAACACCATGCCGGTGGCCACCCTGGAGGCCACCGCCGACCACGGGCAGATCACGGGCGACACCGTGCGCGGCACCTATGAGCAGGCTCGCGCCGAGCTCGACGCGGTCGCGAAGCTTGGCATCTCGTACGACGATGTGGTGCAGCTGCTCGAGGACGAGGGCGTCGAGAAGTTCGAGGCGTCCTGGAACGACCTGCTGAAGTCGACCGAGGCGGAGCTTGAGCGCCTCGCCCCCACGGAGGCCTGAACACCTTGTCTGTAAACGGAGCGAACCCGCTTCGTGACGCACAGGACCGGCGGCTCCCGCGTATCGCGGGGCCGTCCGGCCTGGTCATTTTCGGCGTTACGGGTGACCTGTCGCGCAAGAAGCTGATGCCTGCCGTCTACGACCTGGCCAACAGAGGCCTGCTCCCGCCGGGCTTCTCGCTGATCGGGTTCGCCCGCCGCGAGTGGCAGGACGAGGACTTCGCGCAGGTGGTCCACGACGCCGTCAAGGAGCACTCCCGGACGCCCTTCCGCGAGGAAGTGTGGCAGCAGCTCGTGCAGGGCTGCCGTTTCGTCTCGGGCGACTTCGACGACGACGCCGCCTTCGAGACCCTGAAGGCGACCATAGAGGAGCTGGACAAGGCACAGGGCACGGGCGGCAACTTCGCCTTCTACCTGTCCGTCCCGCCGAAGTTCTTCCCCAAGGTGGTCCAGCAGCTCAAGGACCACGGGCTGGCGCAGAAGGAGGGCTCCTGGCGGCGTGCCGTCATCGAGAAGCCCTTCGGACACGACCTGAAGAGCGCCGAGGAACTGAACAAGGTCGTCCACGAGGTCTTCCCGCGTGACGAGGTCTTCCGGATCGACCACTACCTCGGCAAGGAGACCGTCCAGAACATCCTGGCGCTCCGCTTCGCCAACACGATGTTCGAGCCGATCTGGAACCGGTCGTACGTCGACCACGTGCAGATCACCATGGCCGAGGACATCGGCATCGGCGGCCGGGCGGGCTACTACGACGGCATCGGCGCGGCCCGTGACGTCATCCAGAACCACCTGCTGCAGCTGCTCGCGCTGACCGCGATGGAGGAGCCCGGCTCCTTCCACCCCAAGGCGCTGGTGGCCGAGAAGCTCAAGGTGCTGACCGCCGTGGAGCTGCCGGAGGACCTGGGCAAGCACACCGTGCGCGGCCAGTACTCGGCGGCCTGGCAGGGCGGCGAGAAGGTCGTCGGGTACCTCGAAGAGGACGGCATCGACCCCAAGTCGAAGACCGACACCTACGCGGCCATCCGCCTGGAGATCAACAACCGTCGCTGGGCGGGCGTCCCGTTCTACCTGCGGACGGGCAAGCGCCTGGGCCGCCGGGTGACCGAGATCGCGGTCGTCTTCAAGCGGGCCCCGTACCTGCCGTTCGAGTCGGGCGCGACCGAGGAACTGGGCCAGAACGCGCTGGTCATCCGGGTCCAGCCGGACGAGGGCGTGACGGTCCGCTTCGGCTCCAAGGTTCCGGGCACCTCGATGGAGGTCCGGGACGTCACGATGGACTTCGCCTACGGCGAGTCCTTCACGGAGTCGAGCCCCGAGGCGTACGAGCGACTCATCCTCGACGTGCTCCTCGGCGACGCGAACCTCTTCCCGCGTCACCAGGAGGTCGAACTGTCCTGGAACATCCTCGACCCGATCGAGGAGTACTGGGACAAGCACGGCAAGCCCGCGCAGTACCCGTCGGGCACCTGGGGGCCGGTCGAGGCGGACGAGATGCTCGCACGAGACGGACGGAGCTGGCGCCGGCCATGAAGATCGACCTCACGGAGACCAACTCCAGCAAGATCAATGCCGCGATGGTGCAGGCACGCCGGGACATCGGCACGCCGGCCATCGGCATGGTCCTCACGCTGGTGATCGTGACCGACGAGGAGAACGCGTACGACGCGCTCAAGTCGGCGAACGACGCGTCCCACGAACACCCCTCGCGGATCGTCGTCGTCATCAAGCGGGCCAGCCGCTCGCCACGCAGCCGCCGCGACGCCCGGCTCGACGCGGAGATCCGCGTCGGGGCGGACTCCGGCAGCGGTGAAACGGTTGTGCTCCGCCTTCACGGCGAACTGGTCGACCACGCCCAGTCGGTGGTTCTCCCGCTGCTCCTGCCGGACGCCCCTGTGGTCGTCTGGTGGCCGGACGGTGCCCCCGCGGACCTGGCGGGCGATCCGCTGGGTGCGCTCGGGCAGCGCCGGATCACGGACACGTACTCCTGCGAGGACCCGATCAGGGCGCTCGGCGGCCGGGCGGGGGCGTACGCCCCAGGGGACACCGACCTGTCGTGGACCCGGATCACCCCGTGGCGCTCCATGCTGGCCGCGGCACTGGACCAGCAGGCCCTGTCGGTCGTCTCGGCGACCGTCGAGGGCGAGGACGAGAACCCGAGCTGCGAACTGCTGGCCATGTGGCTGGCGGACCGGCTCCAGGTCCCCGTCAGGCGCACGCTGTCGTCGGGCCCGGGCCTGACGGCCGTACGCCTGGCCACCAAGGACGGCGACATCGTCCTGGACCGGGCGGACGGCGCGCTGGCCACGCTGTGCATGCCGGGGCAGCCCGACCGTGCGGTGGCGCTCAAGCGCCGCGACACGGCCGAGCTCCTGGCGGAGGAGCTGCGCAGGCTGGACCCGGACAACACGTACGAGGCCTCGCTGAAGTTCGGCGTGGCGCGGCTGGAGGCGTCGGCGACCCCGGCGGAGCCGGAACCCGCGGTCGCTCCGGCGGAGCAGGCCCCGGAGCCGACTCCGGCGCCGGCTCCGAAGCCCAAGAGGGCCAAGGCCAAGTAGAGGCCCCTGCGGGACCGTACCGGGGCTCCGCCCCGGACCCCGCGCCTCAAACGCCGGCGAGGCTGGATTGTCAGCCCGTCCGGCGTTTGAGGACCGGGTCCGGGCAGAGCCCGGGAAATGGCGAAAGGGCGGGGCGGGGACCAGCTCCGCGCAGCGGCACCCGCACCGCATCCCACCCGCACAACCACGAAGGCGGCAGCACATGGGTATGACGACTCCCCAGGTCGTCGTCCACCGGGACAAGGAACTGATGGCTCAGGCCACCGCGGCCCGGCTCATCACGAAGATCGTGGACGCGCAGACGGCCCGCGGCACCGCGTCCGTCGTCCTCACCGGCGGACGCAACGGCAACGGCCTGCTCGCGGCCCTGGCCACCGCCCCCGCGAGGGACGCGATCGACTGGTCCCGGCTGGACCTGTGGTGGGGCGACGAGCGGTACGTCCCCGCCGACGACCCCGAGCGCAACCACACCCAGGCCCGTGCGGCCCTCCTGGACGCGGTCCCGGTGGACCCCGCCCGCGTGCACGTGATGCCCGCCTCGGACGGCCCGTACGGGGGCGACGTGGACGCCGCGGCGGCCGCTTACGCGGCCGAGCTGGCGAAGGCGGCCGGCCCGGAGGACCACGGTCCGGTCCCCACCTTCGACGTGCTGATGCTGGGCGTGGGCCCGGACACGCACGTGGCCTCGCTGTTCCCGGAGCACCCGGCGGCCCGCGAGACCGAGCGCACGGTGGTCGGCGTGCACGGCGCCCCGAAGCCCCCGCCCACCCGGATCTCGCTCACGCTCCCGGCGATCCGGGCGGCCCGTGAGGTCTGGCTGCTGGCCGCGGGCGAGGACAAGGCCGGGGCGGTCTCCCTGGCCCTCGGCGGCGCGGGCGGGGTCCAGGCCCCGGCCGCGGCGGCGTACGGCCGCTCCCGCACCCTGTGGCTCCTGGACCGCGCGGCGGCGGCCAAGCTCCCGACCGGGATGTACCCCCCGGCCTCCTCCTGACGGCGGCCGACGTGTGAAGGGCCCGCCTCCCGGTATCGGGAGGCGGGCCCTTCACTTGTTCGGATCAGCCGCGGCCGCGCAGCTTCCGGTACGTGGCGACCAGGGCCTTCGTCGAGGCGTCCAGCCCCGGCACGTCCGCACCCTCGCTCAGCGCGGGCTCGACGCGCTTGGCGAGCACCTTGCCGAGCTCGACGCCCCACTGGTCGAAGGAGTCGATGTTCCACACCGCGCCCTGGACGAACACCTTGTGCTCGTAGAGCGCGATCAGCTGGCCCAGCACCGACGGGGAGAGCTCCCCGGCCAGGATGGTGGTCGTCGGGTGGTTCCCGTGGAAGGTCTTGTGCGGGACCAGCGACTCCGGGGCGCCCTCGGCACGCACCTCGTCGGCCGTCTTGCCGAAGGCCAGCGCCTGGGTCTGCGCGAAGAAGTTCGCCATCAGCAGGTCGTGCTGGGCCGCCGGGGCGGCCTCCAGCTCCGCCACCGGCCGGGCGAAGCCGATGAAGTCCGCGGGGATCACCTTCGTCCCCTGGTGGATCAGCTGGTAGTAGGCGTGCTGTCCGTTGGTGCCGGGCGTGCCCCAGACCACCGGGCCCGTCTGCCACTCCACCGGATTGCCCTCGCGGTCCACGGACTTGCCGTTGGACTCCATGTCGAGCTGTTGCAAGTACGCCGTGAACCGCGAGAGGTAGTGGCTGTACGGGAGCACCGCGTGCGACTGGGCGTCGAAGAAGGCGCCGTACCAGATCCCCAACAGGCCCATCAGCAGCGGGGCGTTCTCGTGCGCGGGAGCCGTCCGGAAGTGCTCGTCCATGGCGTGGAAGCCGCCGAGCATCTCCCGGAAGGCGTCCGGGCCGATCGCGATCATCAGCGAGAGGCCGATGGCGGAGTCGAAGGAGTAGCGTCCGCCGACCCAGTCCCAGAACCCGAACATGTTGGCCGGATCGATGCCGAACTCGGTGACCTTCTCGGCGTTGGTGGACAGCGCCACGAAGTGCCGGGCCACGGCGGCCTGGTCCCCGCCCAGTCCGGCGAGCAGCCAACCACGCGCCGAGGTGGCGTTGGTGATGGTCTCGATGGTGGTGAAGGTCTTGGAGGCGATGATGAACAGCGTCTCGGCCGGGTCCAGGCCCCGCACGGCCTCGTGCAGGTCGGCGCCGTCGACGTTGGAGACGAAGCGCACCGTCAGATCGCGGTCGGTGAAGGCGCGCAGGGCCTCGTAGGCCATGGCCGGGCCGAGGTCGGAGCCGCCGATGCCGATGTTGACGACGTTGCGGATGCGCTTGCCGGTGAAGCCCTTCCACGCGCCCGACCGGATCTGGTCGGAGAAGGCCGCCATCTTGTCGAGGACGGCGTGCACCTCGGGGACGACGTTCTCGCCGTCCACCTCGACGACCGCGTCGGCCGGTGCGCGCAGGGCGGTGTGCAGCACCGCCCGGTCCTCGGTCGTGTTGATCTTCTCGCCACGGAACATCGCCTCGCGCAGCTCGGCCACGCCCGTGGCGCCGGCCAGCTCGTGGAGCAGCGCGAGCGTCTCGTCGGTGACGAGGTGCTTCGAGTAGTCGATGTGCAGGTCCCCGACCTGCAGGGTGTAGCCGGCGCCGCGGCCGGGATTCTCCTCGAACAGTTCCCGCAGATGCGTCTGCCCGAACTCCTCCCGGTGCTTGCCCAGTGCCAGCCACTCGGGCGTCCGGGTCAGCTTCGTACGGCTGCCTGCATTCATCTCGGACATCAACCCACTTCTTCCGTCCTGTCGTGCCCCGCCGGCTCCAACCTAAGGGATCAGAAGCGGCAGAACGCACACAAAGAGGCCCGGTCCCACAGGAGAAGTTCCTGTGGGACCGGGCCTCACGTCACACTCTTCGAGCCGGCTCAGATCTCGCCGCGGAGCTTGGCGAGCGCCTCGGCGAGGATCGCCTCGCCATCGGCGTCCGAGCGCCGTTCCCGTACGTACGCCAGGTGCGTCTTGTACGGCTCGGTGCGCGGAGGCGCGGGCGGGTTGTCCCGATCCTGGCCGGCCGGAAACCCGCAGCGCGGGCAGTCCCAGGTGTCGGGCACCTGCGCGTCGCTGGCGAAGCTCGGCTGCGTCTCGTGCCCGTTCGAGCACCAGAAGGAGATGCGCAGACGGGGCGCGGACTCGCCGCGCTCCGCCTCACCCATCGGCCCCGCTCCGACCCGGCTACCACGGATCGCGTTGCCACTTGCCACGGTCGTAACTCCCTGCGTGATGGTGCCGCGGAAGGTGAGTGGAATTCCGCCGCGGAGCGCCCAAGTCTACGTAAGGCCCAACGCACGTCCAGTGAGCGGAGTTACTGATTCCACGCGATGAACGCCGACCCTCATTCTAGGCCGGGCGGTGCCGACCGGACTGCCGGAATGGCCAGAACGGTCAGGTGCTCGACTTCGTCAGCAGGCCGAGCGCGACGATGCACGCGAACCACAGCAGACCGACCACCACGGTGATGCGGTCGAGGTTGCGCTCCGCTACGGAGGAACCGCCGACCGACGACTGCATACCGCCGCCGAACATGTCGGAGAGGCCGCCGCCCTTGCCCTTGTGCATCAGCACGAGCAGCATCAGCAGGGCGCTGAAGACGATCAGGGCGATCGAGAACCCCATAATCACGGCTGATTCCTACTTTCTGGCTTTTTCGGGCTTTCCGGCTTTGCGAGATGTGCACGGGGGCCAGGGGCTGATGCATCAGCCTCCGGCCCCCGCAAGGGTACGACGGATCCGCCCTACCGCATACTCACTGGTCGCGGAAGCGGACGATCTTGACGAACTCCTCCGCGTCCAGCGCCGCGCCGCCGATCAGGGCTCCGTCGACGTCGGGCTGGGCCATGATCGCCGCGATGTTCCCGGACTTCACGGAGCCGCCGTACTGGATGCGGACCTTGTCGGCCAGCTCCTGCGAGTACAGCTCGGCGAGACGGCCGCGGATCGCCCCGCAGACCTCCTGGGCGTCGTCGGGGGTGGCGACCTCGCCGGTCCCGATGGCCCAGACGGGCTCGTAGGCGATCACGATGGACTCGACCTGCTCGGCCGGGACGCCTTCCAGGCCGCCGTCGAGCTGGCTGAGGGTGTAGGAGACCTGCTCGCCGGCCTTACGGACGTCCAGGCCCTCGCCGACGCACAGGATCGGGGTGATCCCGTGCCGGTAGGCGGCCTTGACCTTGGCGTTGCAGATCTCGTCGGTCTCGCCGTGGTACTGGCGGCGCTCGCTGTGGCCGACGGCCACGAACGTGCACTTCAGCTTCGACAGCATCGGGCCGGAGATCTCACCGGTGTAGGCACCGGAGTCGTGCGCGGAGATGTCCTGCGCGCCGTACTTGATCTTCAGCTTGTCGCCGTCGACCAGGGTCTGGACCGAGCGGAGGTCGACGAAGGGCGGCAGGACCGCGACCTCGACGGCGTCGTAGTCCTTGTCCGCGAGGGCGAAGGCGAGCTTCTGGACGTGGGCGATGGCCTCGAGGTGGTTGAGGTTCATCTTCCAGTTGCCCGCCATGAGCGGGGTGCGCGTGGTCATACGGGTTCAGCCCTCCAGGGCGGCGAGGCCGGGGAGCGTCTTGCCCTCGAGGTATTCGAGGGAGGCGCCGCCACCGGTCGAGATGTGGCCGAATGCATTCTCGTCGAAGCCCAGGATGCGGACCGCGGCGGCGCTGTCGCCACCGCCGACGACGGTGAAGGCGCTGCTGTCGAGCAGGGCCTGGGCGACGGCCGTGGTGCCCCCGGCGTAGTCGGGGTGCTCGAAGACGCCCACCGGGCCGTTCCAGAAGACGGTCTTGGCGTCGGCGATCTTCGACGCGTACAGCTCACGCGTCTTGGGGCCGATGTCCAGACCCTCCTGGTCGGCGGGGATCTTGTCCGCGTCGACGATCGCGAAGGTGGCCGGGGTCTTGCCCTTGAGGTCCGGGAACTCCGAGGAGACCAGGACGTCGACCGGGAGGACCAGCTCGACGCCGGTGTCCTCGGCGCGCTTCATGTACTCCTTGACGACCTCCACCTGGTCCTTCTGGAGCAGGGAGATGCCGACCTCGTAGCCCTTGGCGTAGAGGAAGGTGTAGGCCATGCCGCCGCCGATGAGGATGCGGTCGGCCTTGCCGAGCAGCTGGTCGATGACGGCGAGCTTGTCGGAGACCTTGGCGCCGCCCAGGACCACCACGTACGGGCGCTCGACCTCGGCGGTCAGCTTCTTCAGGACGCCGACCTCGGTGGCGATGAGGTAGCCGGCCGCGTGCGGGAGGCGGGCGGGCAGGTCGAAGACCGAGGCGTGCCCCCGGTGCACGGCGCCGAAGCCGTCGCCCACGTAGACGTCGGCGAGCTCGGCGAGCTGGTCCGCGAAGGCGCCGCGCTCGGCGTCGTCCTTGGACGTCTCGCCGGCGTTGAAGCGCAGGTTCTCGATGACGGCGACCTGGCCGTCGGTGAGAGCCGCGACGGTCTCCTTGGCGGAGGCGCCGACGGTGTCGGTGGCGAACGCCACGTCGGCACCGAGCAGTTCGCCGAGGCGCGTGGCGGCCGGGGCGAGCGAGAACGCCGGCTCGACGCCGGTGCCCTTGGGGCGGCCCAGGTGCGAGGCCACGATGACGCGGGCGCCGGCTTCGGCGAGCTTCGCGATCGTGGGCCGGACGGCGCGGATGCGGCCGTCGTCGGTGATGGTGCCCTCGGCCAGCGGGACGTTCAGGTCCGCGCGGACGAAGACCCGCTTGCCCTTGACGCCTTCGGCGAGCAGTTCATCGATCGTCTTCATGTATTTCTACTCCTTTGAGCCTTCACTCGAAGGGCGAGGAAGGATAACGAAGCAAGCAACAGGGCCCGCGCGGCGCATCATTGCGCTGCTCGGACCCTGTGCTTCACATCGTGGTGCCTTGCCCTACGTTTTTAGAGCTGACCGCCGACGAAGACGGTGAGGTCGACGAGACGGTTGGAGTAGCCCCACTCGTTGTCGTACCAACCGACGACCTTGACCTGCGTACCGTCCTGAACCATGGTCAGGGAGGAGTCGAAGGTGCAGGACGCGGGCCAGTTCACGATGTCGGAAGAGACGATCGCGTCCTCGGTGTAGTCGAGGATGCCCTTGAGCTGCCCCTCCGAAGCCTTCTGGAAGGCCGCGTTGATCTCTTCCACCGTGGTCTCGCGGGAGAGCTCCAGCACCAGGTCGGTCACCGAGCCGGTCGGGACCGGGACGCGCATGGCGATGCCGTCGAGCTTGCCCTTGAGCTGCGGGAGGACCAGCGCGGTGGCCTTGGCGGCACCGGTGGAGGTCGGGATGATGTTCTCGGCCGCGGCGCGGGCGCGACGCAGGTCCGAGTGCGGGAAGTCCAGGATGCGCTGGTCGTTCGTGTACGCGTGGACCGTCGTCATCATGCCCTTGACGATGCCGAAGTTCTCGTCGAGGACCTTGGCCATCGGCGCCACACAGTTGGTGGTGCAGGAGGCGTTGGAGATGACGTGGTGGTTGGCCGCGTCGTACTTGTCGTGGTTGACGCCCATCACGATGGTGATGTCCTCGTCCTTGGCCGGAGCCGAGATGAGGACCTTCTTCGCGCCCGCCGCGATGTGCTTGGCGGCGTCGGCCTTCTTCGTGAAGATGCCGGTCGACTCGATGACGATGTCGGCGCCCAGCTCTCCCCAGGGGAGGTTGGCGGGGTCACGCTCGGCGAAGGTTTTGAAGGTCTGGCCACCGACGGTGATGCTGTCGTCGGTGTGGGAGACCTCGGCCTTGAGGCGGCCCAGGATGGTGTCGTACTTGAGCAGATGCACCAGGGTCGCGTTGTCAGTCAGGTCGTTGACACCGACGATCTCGATGTCCGCTCCCTGCTCCAGGAGCGCCCGGAAATAGTTGCGGCCAATTCGGCCAAAACCGTTGATGCCTACGCGGATCGTCACGAACCGATCTCCTCGTTGGTGCGCCGGTAAGAGCGCCGGCGAGCTGTATGGGATGTCCCCGACCGCTTACGACCCTACCTCTCCGTGAGCTTTTGGGTGACATCGGTCGGGGCCTGACACTCCCCCTACTTCCCGGGGGTACTCCCGCGTGGGTCCCGTTCCGGACACTCCGGAACGGGACCCACGGACTTCGACCCCGTCACTCAGGGTGAGCGAGAAACGGGACTCCGATCAGCGGTGCAGTGTGCGCAGTGCCTTACCGACGAGTAGGGCACGGTCCGCCGCGGTGGGCATGTGCTCCAGGCCGAAGCCCAGCAACACCGTGTCACGCGTAGTCACCGCAGCGTAGGACTTGAACAGTTCCCCGGACCGGGCCCAGTCGCCGGGGACTTCGGGACTTCCGGCCGGTGCGGCCTGTGCCGTCCAGGCCCCGAGCGACGTCTCGAATCCCTCCACGGGCTGGTCCGCGCCCTTGACGGAGAGGCGTGCCTCGTCCGCGAAGACGCCGCGGCCGCCCGAGCCCGGGTCGGTGATGTAGGAGAGGGAGAGCTCAACGGTCTTGCCGGCGTAGGCGCTCAGGTCGAAGGAGACCTGCTTCCAGCCGCCGGAGGATCCGGTGAAGCTGTTCCACTTGCCGCTGGTGCCCTGCGGGGTGCAGCCGGCGGCGTCGAGCGTGAGGTAGCGGCGCAGGAACGGGTGGCCGTTGACGAAGAACCCGGCCGCGCACTCCTCCGGGACGGTCGAGCTGCTCAGGCCGCCCGCGTCCGGAAGGGTGGTCCAGTCGTCGCCGCCGGCGGTCCGGGCCTCCAGCGCGGCGTGGTCGTAGCCCTCCTCGACGTTCCAGTTGAGCGCCAGTTTCAGCTGCGGCTGGTCGGCCGCGGTGACCCCGGTGAGGTCGATCGTGCGGACGAGGCGCTTCCAGTCGTCGTCGGCGTGCAGGGCCGCGGCCATGCCGGTGCCGGCGTAGGGGGCGTACGGGTTCACGACCCCGGTGAAGGCTCCCGCCTGAGCGCTCTTGAACTGCGGGAACTGCGCGGGCGCCAGGGTCTCGGAGGTCACGGTGTACCCGCCGGGGGCGTTCAGCGGGTTGCCCGCGGCGTCCGCGACGGTGCCCCGCGCGCCGTTCAGCGCGCCGGCACCGGCGAAGCCGGTGGCTCCGGCGGTGCTCGTACGGCTGTACGCGCCGAGCCAGTACTGGCTGAAGTCGTTGGTCACGGCGCGGCCGACCTGGGCGTTGCCGCCCGCCAGCTCACCGGCCTCGATCAGCTTGCCGCCCTCGTTCAGGAAGTCGCGCACCGCCAACTGGGTCTCGCCGCCGGGGGTCTTGGCCCCCGTGTAGTGGACGGCCGTACCGAAGTGGGAGAGGACCCCGAGGTGGTGCGGGACGCCTTGGACGGCGACGTCCCAGACCGCCGCCGACCTGCCGTTGGCCCGCAGGGCGTCGACGTAGGACTGGGCGTGCTGGGCCTTGGCCCCCTCTTCCGCGATCACCAGGACGTCCGCGCGCGGCCGCTCGGCCACCGTGTACGTGAAGTGCTCACTGGCGACCTGCTTGCCCGAGCGGTCGCGGCCGGTGAACCAGACCTCGACCTTGTCGCCGGGCTTCGCGCCGTCGACCTCGGCGCGGTACTCGTCGAACCAGTTGTTGTCGTCGCCGCCGTAGACCTCGCCGCCCTTCCAGGGCCCCAGGTCCTCGTCGTGCGTGCGGCCGCCGTTGATCCGGAAGTTGAGTTCCTTGTCCTTCAGTGCCTTGCGGGCGGTGACGGAGACCGGCTGGTCCTCGCCGCGGGCGACGTAGGAGGTGGCGAAGGCGTCCACGGTGAAGTCGGCGGCGCTCAGGCCCAGCGAGGACTTCGGACGGTCCGGGGTCGCGGCGCTCTCGCCGACGGAGAGCGCGAAGGGGATGTTCTTGGCGAACTCCGCCTGGATGAGCTTCTCGTCGTCCGGGAAGTTGAAGCCGGAGGCGCAGTCCTCGGGCTTCCACTGATCGTTCGGGTCGCTCGCCGAGGCGGTCTGGCAGGTGGTCATCTCCGGCGTGAACATCATGATGCCGTTGACGTTGGAGGCGTGGCCGTCGGCCTCGCCGTTGGTGGTGTAGAGCTCGGAGGAGACCTGCGGGTAGTAGCCCGGGACGGCGGGGTTCTCCGGGGTGCCGGCGAGCGCCTTGTAGGCGACGTCGTCGGGGGTGGGGGTGGCGACCTGCCAGCCCACGCCGTAGAGCAGCAGCTCGGCCGCGGAGTGGTAGTTGATGGCGTAGTCGAAGCCGATGCGCTTCTCGAAGCGGTCGAGGGCGACGGTCTCCGGCTCGGAGGAGGCGCTCGGGCCGCGGTAGGTCTCGTTCGCCTGGTTCGGCGAGGAGCCCTCGTTGTCGTAGCCCCACTTGAAGGCGAAGTTCCGGTTGAGGTCGACCCCGTCGCCGGGGCCGGTCTTCCCGTCGCCGTTGTTGTCGCGCAGGTTCTTGCGCCACAGCCGCTGGCCGTCGGCCGCGTGCGTGTAGTCGTACCCGTCCGGGTTGGCGGAGAGCAGGAACCACAGCTCGCTGGAGTCCACCAGCTGGGTGATCCGCTGGTCCTTGCCGTAGTTGTCGATGGTGTGGTGCATCAGCCGCCGGGTCATCTCGGGGGTGATCCACTCACGGGCGTGCTGGTTGGACATGTAGAGGACCGACGGCTTGTCGCCGTCCTTGGTCCTCTTGGCGTTCTTGCTGACCTTCAGGGCGAGGATGTCCTTGCCCTGGACGGTCTTGCCGATGGAGACGACCTTGGTGAGCCCCGGGTTCTCCTGCGCGGTCCGCAGGATCTCCTCCTGGAGACCGCCCTTGCCGCTGTACGGGCGGAACACCCCGTCCCCGGCGGCCTTGGCACGGGCGAGGCCCTGGGCGGGAACCTTGCGCTCGGCCAGCTTGACGCCCTGGGCGGCCAGTTCCTCGGCCTGGGCACCGCTGAGGAAGAGCTCGACGCGGGCCGTCCCGGTCTCCGGGGCCCGCTCGGTGAGCTCGTGCGCGTCCTGCCCCGCGGCGAGCACGAGCGGGACCTGTTCCCGGGTGATGTCGGCGTCGTAGACCCGTACCTCATCGGCGCCGGATGCGGCGCCGGGTACCGGCTGGGCCTGCGCCGCGGCGGGTAGCACGGCGAGTGTGGTTCCGAAGACGAGTGCGCTTGCGGCGAGGATCGATCTCGCGCGGTGACTCATGTGCCCCCCTGGGCGTCGTCTGCCACGAAAGCGTTCGGACGCCAGACTCAAGACCGGCCCATGCTCATGTCAATGGGGCGTGCGGCAAAGGGGCCCGCACGAGTGATCGCGCGAGCCCCTTCAGCCGTACCGGATGACCTAACCGGCCATGTTGTCGGCCATCTCCTCGCTGAGGTCGAGGTTCGACTCGGTGCCCGGGATGCCGAGGTCCTGGGCCCGCTTGTCGGCCATCGCCAGCAGGCGGCGGATCCGGCCGGCGACCGCGTCCTTGGTCAGCGGCGGGTCGGCGAGCGCGCCCAGCTCCTCCAGGGAGGCCTGCTTGTGCTCCATGCGCAGCCGGCCGGCCGCGGCCAGGTGCTCGGGGACCTCCTCGCCGAGGATCTCCAGCGCGCGCTGCACGCGGGCTCCGGCGGCCACCGCGGCCCGCGCCGAGCGGCGCAGGTTGGCGTCGTCGAAGTTGGCCAGGCGGTTGGCGGTGGCGCGCACCTCGCGCCGCATCCGCCGCTCCTCCCAGGCCAGCACCGACTCGTGCGCGCCGAGCCGGGTCAACAGGGCGCCGATCGCGTCGCCGTCGCGGACCACGACCCGGTCCACCCCGCGCACCTCGCGCGCCTTTGCGGCGATGGACAGCCTGCGGGCGGCGCCCACCAGGGCCAGGGCGGCCTCCGGGCCGGGGCAGGTGACCTCCAGGGAGGAGGACCGGCCCGGCTCGGTGAGCGAGCCGTGGGCCAGGAAGGCGCCGCGCCAGGCCGCCTCCGCGTCACAGGTGGCCCCGGAGACCACCTGCGGGGGAAGACCCCGGATGGGGCGGCCGCGGCCGTCCACGAGGCCCGTCTGGCGCGCCAGCTGGTCACCGCCGGCCACGACGCGGACCACGTAACGGCTGCCGCGGCGCAGTCCGCCGGGGGCCATCACCACCAGGTCCGAGGAATGGCCGAAGATCTCCAGGATGTCCTTGCGCAGGCGTCTGGCGGCGATCCCCGTGTCCAGCTCCGCCTCGATGACGATGCGGCCGCTCACCAGGTGCAGCCCGCCCGCGAACCGAAGGATCGCCGAGACCTCCGCCTTCCTGCAGCAGGTCCGGGTGACAGGCAGGCGGGAGATCTCATCCTTCACCGCAGGCGTCATCGCCATGGGCCGATCCTTCCATGCATCCGAAAAATACGGTCGTACGCGGCGGCCAGCAGCTCCGGATCGTGCTTCGGAGAGCCGTCCTGCCTGGCCACGGGGGCCAGCTCGACCGCGGCACCGAACCGTTTCGCGGCATCGGCGAGGGACTCGCGGTCGGGCACGGCGGCCTCGTCGGCCAGCACCACGTCCAGGGCGAGTTTAGGGGCGTGTCGGGCCAAAACCTCCAAATGACGCTGCGGAGAGAAGCCCTCTGTTTCGCCGGGCTGCGGCGCGAGGTTCAGCGAGAGCACCCGCCGGGCCTTCGTCTCCATGAGCGCGTCCAGCAGTTCCGGCACCAGCAGGTGCGGAATGACCGAGGAGAACCAGGACCCCGGACCGAGCACCACCCAGTCGGCGTCCAGGACCGCGGCGACGGCCTCCGGCACGGCCGGCGGGTCGCTCGGCACCACCTGTACGGAGAGCACCTCGCCCGGGGTCAGCGCCACCGTGGCCTGCCCGCGGACGGTGTCCACGTCCTCGGGGCGGGCCGGGTCGTGCCCTCTGACCAGGGCCTGGAGTTCCAGCGGCACCGCCGACATCGGCAGCACCCGGCCCTGCGCGCCGAGCAGCTTCCCGACCAGGTCGAGGGCCTGGACGGGATCGCCGAGCTGTTCCCACAGGGCGACGATCAGCAGGTTGCCGACGGCGTGCCCGTGCAGGTCGCCCTCGGACTGGAAGCGGTGCTGGATGACCCGGGCCCAGGTCTGGCCCCAGTCGTCGTCACCGCACAGCGCGGCCAGCGCCTTGCGCAGGTCGCCGGGCGGGAGCACGCCGAGCTCCTCCCGGAGCCGGCCGCTGGACCCGCCGTCGTCGGCGACGGTGACCACGGCGGTGAGGTCACCGGTGATCCGGCGCAGGGCGGCGAGGGAGGCCGACAGGCCCTGGCCGCCGCCGAGCGCCACCACCTTGGGGGTGGCGCCGCGTCGGCGGCCGGAGCGGCCGGAGCGGCCCACGCCGTCCTCGCCCCGTCCCGGGGTGAGGCGGCGCAGGCGGCTCAGCCGCGGGGTCCGTGCGGTCACTCGCGCCCCATGTCCCGATGGACGACGACGGTCTCGACTCCCTCGGAGGCGAGGCGGGCGGCGAGCTTCTCGGACATGGCCACGCTGCGGTGCTTGCCGCCCGTGCAGCCGACCGCGATGGTCACGTACCGCTTGCCCTCGCGGCGGTAGCCGGTGGCGATCAGCTGGAGCAGCTCGGTGTAGCGGTCGAGGAACTCCTTGGCGCCGGGCTGGCTGAAGACGTACCCCGACACCTCCTCGTTGAGCCCGGTGAAGGGGCGCAGCTCCGGGACCCAGTGCGGGTTGGGGATGAAGCGGCAGTCGACGACGAGGTCGGCGTCGACGGGGAGGCCGTACTTGTAGCCGAAGGACATGACGGTGGCCCGCAGCTCGGGCTCCTCGTCCCCGGCGAACTGGGCGTCCATCTTCGCGCGCAGTTCGTGCACGTTCAGGCTGGAGGTGTCGATCACCAGGTCGGCGTCGCCGCGCAGCTCGCGCAGCAGGTCGCGCTCGGCGGCGATGCCGTCGGTGATGCGCCCGTCGCCCTGGAGCGGGTGCGGACGGCGGACCGACTCGAAGCGGCGGACCAGCGCGTCGTCGGAGGACTCCAGGAAGACGATGCGGCGGGTGACGCCCTTGCTGTCGAGGTCGGCGAGGGACTCACGCAGGGCGTCGAAGAACTGGCGGCCGCGGACGTCGACGACGACGGCGATGCGCGCCACGTTGCCCTGGGAGCGCGCGCCGAGCTCGACCATGGTCGGGATCAGGGCCGGCGGGAGGTTGTCGACGACGAACCAGCCGAGGTCCTCCAGACACTTCGCCGCCGTACTGCGGCCGGCCCCGGACATGCCGGAGATGATCACCAGCTCGGGGATGGCCGCCTCGGCGGTCTCGCCGGGCTCCACTGTCGTGCCCGTACTCACCTGTGCTCCGTCTCGGTCGTGCGTGGTCTCGTGCTCGGTCATTGCTCGGTCCCCCGTTCGGACGATGCTCCCGCTGGCGCGGGGGTCTCATCCTCAATGATCTCTCCTGTCGCCGTGTTGACGGCAGGACCAGCGGGAACCGCCTGGGCGAGGGCCGCGGCCACGGTCTCGGCCGTCTTACGACCTATGCCCGGGACCTCGCAGATCTGGTCGATTGTCGCCTGTCTCAGCTTCTTCACCGAACCGAAGTGCTTGATCAGGGCCTGCTTGCGGCTCTCGCCCAGGCCGGGCACCTCGTCCAGCGGGCCGGATTTCAGGCGCTTGCCGCGCTTGTTCCGCTGGTACTGGATGGCGAACCGGTGGGCTTCGTCACGCACCCGCTGGAGCAGGTAGAGGCCCTCGCTGGTGCGCGGCAGCACGACGGGGTCGTCCTCGCCGGGCAGCCAGACCTCCTCCAGCCGCTTGGCCAGGCCGCACACGGCGACGTCGTCGATCCCGAGCTCCTCCAGGGCCCGCTTGGCGGCGGCGACCTGCGGCTGTCCGCCGTCGACCACGACGAGCTGGGGCGGGTACGCGAACCGCTTGGGCCGCCCGTCGTCCTCCGGGACCGACCCGGCGACGTCCTCGCCCTCCTCGGGGTCCCACTCCCCCGTCCTCAGCTTCTCCTGGAGGTAGCGGCGGAAGCGCCGGGAGACCACCTCGTGCATGGAGCGGACGTCGTCCTGCCCCTCGAACGTCTTGATCTGGAAGCGCCGGTACTCGCTCTTGCGGGCCAGCCCGTCCTCGAAGACGACCATCGACGCGACGACGTCGTCACCCTGGAGGTGGGAGATGTCGAAGCACTCGATGCGCAGCGGGGCACTGTCGAGGTCCAGGGCCTCGGCGATCTCCTCCAGGGCCCGGGACCGGGTGGTCAGGTCGCTGGCGCGCTTGGTCTTGTGCAGGGCGAGGGACTGGAGCGCGTTGCGGTGCACGGTCTCCATCAGGGCCTTCTTGTCGCCGCGCTGCGGTATCCGCAGGCTGACCTGGGACCCTCGGCGCTCGGCGAGCCACTGGTTCAGCGCCGGCGTGTCCTCGGGGAGGGCGGGGACCAGCACCTCCTTGGGGACGGCCTCGCCCTTCTCCTCGCCGTACAGCTGCTGGAGGGCGTGCTCGACGAGCCCGGCGGTGTCGACGGCCTCGACCTTGTCGGTGACCCAGCCGCGCTGGCCGCGGACCCGGCCGCCGCGGACGTGGAAGATCTGCACGGCGGCTTCGAGCTCGTCCTCGGCCACGGCAATCAGGTCGGCGTCGGTGGCGTCGGCGAGCACGACGGCGTTCTTCTCCATCGCCCGACGCAGGGCCCCGATGTCGTCGCGCAGCCGGGCGGCCTTCTCGTACTCCATGTCCTCGGCCGCGATGCGCATCTCCTTCTCCAGCCGGGAGAGGTAGGCGCCGGTGCGGCCGGCCATGAAGTCGCAGAAGTCCTCGGCCAGTTCGCGGTGCTCCTCGGGGGTGACCTTGCCGACGCAAGGGGCGGAGCACTTGCCGATGTAGCCGAGCAGGCAGGGGCGGCCGATCTGCGCGGACCGCTTGAACACGCCCGCGGAGCAGGTCCGTACCGGGAAGACCCGGAGCATCAGGTCGACGGTCTCGCGGATCGCCCAGGCATGCCCGTACGGGCCGAAGTACCGCACGCCCTTCTTCTTGGGCCCCCGCATGACCTGGACCCTCGGGTACTCCTCGTTGAGGGTGACGGCGAGGGAGGGGTAGCTCTTGTCGTCCCGGTACTTGACGTTGAACCGGGGGTCGAACTCCTTGATCCAGGAGTACTCCAGCTGCAGCGCCTCGACCTCGGTGGACACCACGGTCCACTCGACGGAGGCGGCCGTGGTCACCATGGTGGCGGTACGGGGGTGCAGGCCCGCGATGTCCTGGAAGTAGCTGGCCAGGCGCTGGCGCAGGCTCTTGGCCTTCCCGACGTAGATCACCCGACGGTGCTCGTCGCGGAACTTGTAGACCCCCGGTGAGTCCGGGATCTGGCCCGGCTCGGGGCGGTAGCTGGAAGGGTCGGCCATGCCAACCACCCTACTTGCGCGCACCGACAACAGACCGTACGCCTCCGGCGCGGTCTGCGGATCCGGCGGTGGCCCCGCGGGCCTTCCGGGCTCCGCCCGCACCCGGTCCTCAAACGCCGGACGGGCTGAAGATCCAGCCTCGCCGGCGTTTGAGGCGCCTCTTCAGCCTCGCCGGCGTTCGAGGCGCGGGGGTCCGGGGGCGGAGCCCCCGTAGCCCCGCGGAGCGGGCTACGCCCCCACGGCCCGGCGGCGCCGGAGCATCAGCAGCCCGCCCCCGCCCAGCGCGAGCGCAGCGGCGCCACCGGTCACGGCCGCGACCGGAGTCCCGTCACCCCCGGCCGGGGCTTCGGCGTAGCCGCCCGCCATGCCCCGCGCGGCATAGGCGGACCCGGGGAGCTTGTCCCCGTACGCCCCGGCCACCCGGGCCCGGTAGGCGTCCAGGCTCGTGCCCCCGGCGCCCACGGCCCGTACCGCGTCCTCGTCCAGCGGGAGCACTCTGCTGCCCCCGGCCACGTACCAGGCGTCGATCTGCGGCTCCCGGAACACCGTCCCGCCGGGCAGCTTCGCCGCGCCCAGCTGCGCGTAGCGGAACTCGTCGTCGCCGGTGGCGATGTTCACGACCGCCCAGCCGGCCTCCGTCCGGGCGGTCCACAGCGCGGCCTGCTGCCCGTCGGAGGAGACGGCCTTGCTGGCGAGGAATTCCAGGCGGGCGACGGGCGCGCCCGCTCTGCCCGCGACGAACTCCGGGGAGAGGTGGTTGACCGGTATCGCCTCGCCCTCGATCCGGGGCCGCGCGGCCGTGAGGGAGACCTTGCCTTCCCGGGCGAAGAAGCGGGAGAGGGTGGCCAGGGTGTCGGGGGCGGTGGCCGCCTGCGCGGCGGCGGCCTTGTTCTCGGCGGTGGCGGCCTGGGGCTGCGGCACCGGGCCCCCGGGGGCCGCGGCGGCCTGTGGGGCGAGGCCGAGGAGGGTGGTGGCGGCGAGGACCGCGGCTGCGGCGGCGGTGGCGGCGCGCAGGGTCATGGCGGTCACGCCCCGATCCGGTAGAGGGAGTGGGTCCAGGAGAAGGTGCTGTTGTCGACGTACCAGGCGTGGGAGGCCCAGTTGTAGCGGTCGCTGGAGGGCCAGGGGTCGCCCCAGTAGACCCAGTTGTTCGCGGTGTCGTAGCCGTAGACGACGTGCATGTGGCCGCCGCCGTTCGACCACTGGATGCGGGTCTCGATCGGCCGGTCGGCGTTGATCTCGGTCTGGACGGTGGAGTACTGGAGCCAGCCGGTCACGTACGAGCCGGGGTTGATGCCCGCCCAGCGCAGCCCGGTCTGGACGTTGCCGAGGGTGGCCTGGTTGTTGGGGCATTCGCTGCCCTGTTGGCGGTTGAAGGCGGCGTTGCAGAACTGGTTCTGGCTGTAGTTCCGGCCGAACCAGGTGGCGATGGTGTTGCCACCGGCGGCCCAGCACCAGTTGGTCTTCGTCTGGGCCTGCATGGTGATGTTCAGCCGCTTGGTGGCGAGGGCGGAGTCGGTGCCGGCCTCGGCAGCGGCGGCGGTGCCGGTGCCGAGGGGCAGGGCGAACAGCAGGGCGGTGAGCACGGCGGTGAGGCAGGCGGCTGGGGAATGCCGCCTGTTTCGGTTGCGCATCGCGTTCCTCCCGATGTGGGGTGTGGGGGGTGGAGGAGCGCGTCCGGACGCTGTTCAGGAGCATCAGGGAGTTGTCGCGATCAGGTCAACACGCTTCAATACGCGGTGACATTGCTATGTGAACGGTGGGGCTGCGGTGTGAACGGTTGCTGCCGTGTCACCTGGTCTCCCGGAGCCACCGCCGCGATCCCCCGCGCCGGCCCGTGTGAACGTTCACGAAGGAGTCGCCATGCGACCGACCGAGGACACGGCGGAACTCGGCCAGTTGCTGCGCGGCGGCCCCTTCCACCTCGCCCTGCGCGCCGCCCTGGCCGCGCGCGGACTGCCCCTGCACCGGGTGCAGCACCGGCTCGCCGCCCAGGGCATCAAGGTGGGTGTCACCAGCCTCAGTTACTGGCAGCAGGGCGCCCGGCGCCCGCGTCACCCGGAGTCACTGCGGGCGGTCACCGCCCTGGAACGGATCCTGGAACTGCCCGACGGCGCCCTCCTGCGCCTGCTGGCCGCCGAGGACCCCGGCCCCGGGTCCGCGCGCCCGCCCACCCGCTCCTACCGGGCACTGTTCAGCATGGGAGGGACGGTCGAGCGGCTGCTGGACGGGATGGACCTCCCGCCGGACGGCGGGCTGCACTCGGTCGGCCACCACGAGCGGGTCCGCATCGGACCGGCGGGCGAGCTGCGGGTCCGCGAGTCGCAGCAGATCGTCCGGGCACACCGCGACGGCGTCGACCGCTACCTCGCCGTCCACCACGGCGACCCCGGCTGCGACGTGTCCCGGATGCGCGTGACGGCGTACGAGAACTGCCGCACGGGCCGGGTGCGGTGCCACCCGGAGTCCGGGGTGGTGGTCGCGGAGCTGCTCTTCGACGCACGGCTGCGGCGCGGGGACACCCACGTCTTCGGCTACGGGGTCGAGGACGGCACCGGAGCCCGCAGCGGCGAGTACGTGCGCGGGTTCAGCTACGCCGGCGGCCAGTACATGCTCCAGGTCAGCTTCGACGAGGCGGCCCTGCCGGTGCGCTGCCGGCGCTTCGCCCGGGGCGGGCCCGAGGCCCCGCGCACCGGTCTCGTGGACCTGACGCCCAGCGGCCGGCACCGGGCGGTGCACCTGGTGGAGCAGTCGGTGCGGCGCGGGATCCTCGGGATCGCCTGGGACTGGGACTGATACGAACGTCCGGACGCGGTCCCGGGAGCGGACGCGGGTCAGCCCGCGACGAGCTTGCCGTTCTCGGCCCGGACCGGGACCGCGGGCAGCGGGGCGGCGGCCGGACCGCGCAGGACCTTGCCGGTCTTCACGTCGAAACGGCTGCCGTGGCAGGGGCAGTTCCCCTCCCCCTCGACGATCTTGTCCAGGACGCAGCCGGCGTGCGTGCACTGGGCGCTGAAGGCCTTGTACTCGCCCTCCGCCGGGCAGCTGACGATCAGCTTGTTCTCCCGGTACAGCTTCGCGCCGCCCACCGGGACGTCGGCCGCGGCGCCCAGGTCCACCGGCGCGGTGGGGGTGGCGGGGGTGTGGCCTCCGCTGTCGGTCTCGGTCGAGCAGGCCGCGAGGGTCGCTCCGGCGCCCGCGGTCCCGGCGAGCGCGGCGGCGCCCTTGAGGACGGTACGGCGGGCGGGCGACTGCGGCGCGGACATGCGGTTCTCCTGAGCTACGGGACGGGGTGCGGGCACCCGGGGAGGGGTGCGGGCGCGGGGGGCGGGGCGCGGGCCGGAACCCGGCCGGGGCACCGGCCCACCCGACGATACCTCCGTCCCATGAGGTAGCTTCCCCCGCGTGATCGTCGTCGGCGGAGAAGCCCTCATCGACCTGGTGCCCGTCGCGCTGCCGCCCGGGGCCCTGCTGCCCCGGCCGGGCGGCGGGCCGTACAACACCGCGCTCGCGCTCGGGCGGCTCGGCGCCGAGGTGGCCTTCTGTTCCCGGGTCTCCTCGGACGGCTTCGGCGAGAGTCTGCTGGCCGGGCTGCGGGCCGCCGGGGTGGACCTGTCGCTGGTCCAGCGCGGACCGGAGCCGACCACGCTCGCCGTGCCCTCGCTGGCTCCGGACGGCTCGGCCTCGTACGGCTTCTACGTCGAGGGCACGGCGGACCGGCTGTTCACGCTGCCGCCCGCCCTCCCCGACGGGGTACGGGCCCTCGCGCTCGGCACCTGCTCGCTGGTCCTGGAACCGGGCGCGAGCGCGTACGAGGCCTTGCTGCGCCGGGAGTCCCGGCGCGGGGTGCTGACCCTGCTGGACCCCAACATCCGGCCCGCGCTGATCGCGGACCCGACGGCGTATCGCGCGCGCTTCCTGGAGCGGCTGCTGCCGCACACGAGCGTGCTCAAGCTGTCGGAGGAGGACGCGGCCTGGCTCGGCGGCCGGGTCGAGGACTGGCTGGCGGCCGGGCCGTCGGCGGTGGTGCTGACCCGGGGCGCGGCGGGTCTGACGGTCCGGACCCGGGAGGGCGGGGAGTACTCGGCGGCGGCCCGTCCGGTGGCGGTGGTGGACACGATCGGCGCGGGCGACACCGTCAACGCCGCCCTGCTGCACCGGCTGACCGCCGCCCCGGGCGGCCCGGTGGACTGGCCGGAGATCCTGGCCCACGCCGCCCACGCGGCGGCCCTCACCTGCACCCGGGCGGGCGCGGAGCCGCCGTACGCGGCGGAACTCTGACGGGGCGGCTCGGCCCTGCTCGGCCCTGCCGCGTCTGCTCGGCCCTGCCGCATCCGCTCCGGTCTGCTCGGGTCAGCTCACTTCAGCGCCGCCCAGACGGTACGGGCCACGGCCGGGGCGAACTCCTCGACGGGCTGGACCACGTGGGCACCGGAGAAGTGCAGGAAGAAGGCTCGCTGGAAGCAGGCGCCGAGCAGCAGGGCCGCGGCGGCCCGCGGATCGGCGTCCGGTCGCAGCCGCCCCGCGTCGAGCTCCCGCCGCAGCCGCCCGGCCAGCGCGTCCAGGACCACGTGCGGTCCCGCCCCGATCTCCTGGACGCCCTCGCGGTGGCGGGTGAGCAGGGCGGGCTCGGCGAAGAGCGAGGCGGCCATGGGCATGGCGTCGGCGTAGAAGAGAGAGGCGTACCGGGCGATGCCGGTGAGACCTTCCTCGACCCCTTCCTCGGCTTCCCCCTCCCCCGGTCCGGCCTGGAGCGCGGCCATGAGCGGGCCCGCGTTGGGGGTGCGTTCCATCAGGACCCGGACGAAGAGCTCCTCCTTGTTCGCGAAGTGCTTGTAGAGCGCGGCCTCCGAGCAGCCGGCCTCGCGGGCGATGGCCTTGGTGGTGGCGTTGGCCAGACCGCTGGTGCGCATCAGCTTCTCGGCGGCGTCGAGCAGCCGCTCGGGGGTGGGACGGCTTGACTTCGAGGTGAGCATTCACTCACCCTAGCTGAAGCAGGGGTGAGTGAATGCTCACCCACCTCTCGTCGTGGAGGTAGGACGATGAAGATCACGGTGTTCGGAGCCTCGGGCGGCGTCGGCCGCGAGGTCGTCCGGCAGGCACTCGACGCGGGGCACGAGGTGACCGCGGTGGTACGGGACCCGGCGCGGCTGCCGGTGCCCGCGCACGAACGCCTGCGGGTGGCCACCGTGGCCGACGTGACCGACCCGGAAGCGGCGCTGTCCGTGATCGACGGACAGGACGCGGTGGTCTCCGCGCTGGGTGCGGCGAGCAACAAGCAGGCCCGGACGACGCCCGTCGCGGGCCCGGCGCTGAGCGCGATCACCTCGGCCATGGACCGTGCGGGCGTACGCAGGCTGTCGGTCGTGAGTGCCGCGCCGGTCGGCCCCCTGCCGGAAGGCGAGGGCTTCCTCACCCGCGCCGTGGTCTACCCGTTGCTGCGCCGACTGCTGCGCGACGTGTACGCGGATCTCGCGGCCATGGAGACGGTGGTGGCAGCTAGCGGGACCGAGTGGACGGTGATCCGGCCGCCGAGGCTCCAGGACAAGCCGCACACGGGCGGCTACCGCCGCGCCATCGGCGCCAACGTGCGCGGCGGCAGCGTCATCCCGCGCGCGGACGTCGCGGACGCCCTCCTGACCGCCCTGACGGACCCGGCCTGCACCTGCCGCGCGGTGGGCGTCGCCTCCTGAAGGTTGCCCGGGCGCACGACGGAAGGGTCCAGCCATCGGCCGGACCCTTCCGTCGTACGCGAACCCGCTCTCGAACGCCGCGCGGCGGCTACGCCTTGGGCGCCCGGGTCGTCGCCTTCTTCGCCGGGGCCGCCTTCTTCGCGGCCGCCGCCTTGGTGGCCACGGCCTTCTTCGCCGGGGCCTTCTTGGCCGGAGCCTTCTTGGCCGGAGCCTTCTTCGCGGCGGCCCGCACCGGGGACGCACCCGCGTCGGAGACCCGGTCCGCGCCCAGGACGTCCCGCAGGAACTTGCCCGTGTGGCTGGCGCCCACCGAGGCCACCGCCTCCGGCGTGCCTTCGGCCACCACCAGACCGCCGCCGTAGCCACCCTCCGGGCCCATGTCGATGACCCAGTCGGCGGTCTTGATGACGTCAAGGTTGTGCTCGATGACGATCACCGAGTTCCCCTTGTCCACCAGCCCGGAGAGCACCTTGATCAGCTTCGAGATGTCCTCGAAGTGCAGACCGGTGGTCGGCTCGTCCAGCACGTAGACCGTCCGGCCCGTCGACCTCTTCTGGAGCTCGGAGGCCAGCTTCACGCGCTGTGCCTCACCACCCGACAGGGTCGGCGCGGACTGGCCGAGGCGGACGTAGCCCAGCCCGACCTCGTTGAGCGTCTTGAGGTGACGCGCGATCGTCGGCACCGCCTCGAAGAAGCCGAGCGCCTCCTCGATCGGCATGTTCAGCACTTCCGCGATGGACTTGCCCTTGTAGTGGACCTCCAGCGTCTCCCGGTTGTACCGGTCGCCGTGGCAGACCTCGCACGGGACGTAGACGTCCGGCAGGAAGTTCATCTCGATCTTGATCGTGCCGTCACCGGCGCAGTTCTCGCACCGGCCGCCCTTCACGTTGAAGGAGAAGCGGCCCGGCAGATAGCCGCGCACCTTCGCCTCCATCGTCTCCGCGAACAGCCTGCGGACATGGTCGAAGACGCCCGTGTACGTGGCCGGGTTGGACCGCGGGGTGCGACCGATCGGCGACTGGTCGACGTGCACGACCTTGTCGACGAGGTCGTCGCCGTCGACCCGCGTGTGCCGGCCCGGCACCGAGCGGGCGCCGTTCAGCTCGCGCGCCAGGTGCGTGTAGAGGATGTCGTTGACCAGCGTGGACTTGCCGGAGCCCGAGACACCGGTCACGGCCGTCAGCACACCCAGCGGGAAGGACACGTCGATGTCCCGCAGGTTGTTCTCCTTGGCGCCGTGGACGGTCAGCTTGCGCTCCCCGTTCACGGGCCGACGGACGTCCGGGATCTCGATGGACTTCTTGCCCGACAGGTACTGCCCGGTCATCGACTCGGTGTTCTTCAGCAGCTCCTTCAGCGAGCCGCTGTGGACCACCTTGCCGCCGTGCTCACCCGCGCCCGGACCGATGTCCACGACCCAGTCGGCCACCTTGATGGTGTCCTCGTCGTGCTCGACCACGATGAGCGTGTTGCCCATGTCCCGCAGCCGCACCAGGGTCTCGATCAGCCGGTGGTTGTCCCGCTGGTGCAGACCGATGGACGGCTCGTCCAGCACGTAGAGCACGCCGACCAGACCGGACCCGATCTGGGTGGCGAGCCGGATGCGCTGGGCCTCGCCGCCCGACAGGGTGCCGGCGGCCCGGTTGAGCGAGAGGTAGTCGAGACCGACGTCCACGAGGAAGCGGAGCCGCTCGTTGACCTCCTTGAGGACCCGCTCGGCGATCTTCTTGTCGCGGGCGTCGAGCCGCATCCGCCCCAGGAAGTCCGCGCACTCGCTGATCGACATGGCGGCGACCTCGGCGATGGACTTCTCCATCACCGTCACCGCGAGCACGATCGGCTTGAGACGGGTTCCCTCACAGGTCGGGCAGGGCACCTCGCGCATGTAGCCCTCGAAGCGCTCGCGGCTGGCGTCGCTCTCCGACTCCGCGTGCCGCCGCTTGACGAACGGCACGGCGCCCTCGAAGGCCGTCGTGTACGCCCGCTCCCGCCCGTACCGGTTGCGGTAACGGACCTCGATCTGCGTCTTGTGGCCGTACAGCAGGGCCTTCTTCGCGCGTGCCGGCAGCCCGGCCCACGCGATGTCGGTACGGAAGCCCAGCTCCTGGGCGAGCGCGCCGATCAGCCGCTGGAAGTAGTCCTTGGTGTGGCCGAGCGACCACGGCGAGACCGCGCCCTCGTCCAGGGACTTGTCCTCGTCCGGAATGATCAGCTCCGGGTCCACCTCCATGCGCGTACCGATACCGGTGCACTCGGGGCAGGCTCCGAAAGGCGAGTTGAAGGAGAAGGAGCGCGGCTCCAGCTCCTCGAAGGACAGGTCGTCGTACGGGCAGTAGAGGTGCTCGGAGTACATCCGCTCACGCTCGGGGTCGTCCTCGGCGAGGTCGACGAAGTCCAGGATCACCATGCCGCCGGAGAGGCCGAGGGCGGTCTCCACGGAGTCGGTGAGTCGGCGCTTGGCGCTCTCCTTGACGGTGAGGCGGTCGATGACCACCTCGATGGTGTGCTTCTCCTGCTTCTTCAGCGTGGGCGGCTCGGAGAGCTGGATGGTCTCCCCGTCCACCCGCGCCCGGCTGTAGCCCTTGGTCTGAAGGTCGGCGAAGAGGTCGACGAACTCACCCTTGCGCTCGCGCACCAGCGGCGAGAGCACCTGGAAGCGGCTGCCCTCGGGAAGCGCGAGCACCTTGTCGACGATGGCCTGCGGCGACTGGCGCGAGATGGGCCGACGGCACTCGGGGCAGTGCGGCTTGCCGATGCGGGCGAAGAGCAGGCGGAGGTAGTCGTAGACCTCGGTGATGGTGCCCACGGTCGAGCGCGGGTTGCGCGAGGTCGACTTCTGGTCGATCGAGACGGCCGGGGAGAGGCCCTCGATGAAGTCGACGTCGGGCTTGTCCATCTGCCCGAGGAACTGGCGGGCGTACGACGAGAGCGACTCGACGTAGCGGCGCTGACCCTCGGCGAAGATCGTGTCGAAGGCCAGGGAGGACTTGCCCGACCCGGAGAGTCCGGTGAAGACGATGAGTGAGTCGCGGGGCAGGTCGAGCGAGACGTTCTTCAGGTTGTGCTCGCGAGCGCCACGAACGATGAGACGGTCGGTCACGCCGGTCCGCACCTTTCTTGAGAGAGCGGGGGCACGGGCCCCCGTCCCAGGGTATGGGGGGCGCCTCTGCGATGGACTGGGTCCTTGGACTTCCGAGCGTATAGCACGCACATTCGATTTACGGCACTCCGCAGACCGCTTCACCCAATCGTGTGGCCGGACCGGGTGAGCCACTAGGCTCGCCGTCATGACTGATCATGTGCACGACCTGCGATCTGTACGTGAAGCCACGGACCGGCTGCTGACCGCAGTCGCGAAACTGGACAACGCGGCCCTCGCCGAGGAGTCACACCTCCCGGGCTGGACCCGCGGCCACATCCTGGCCCACCTCGCGCGCAACGCCGATGCCCTCGTCAACGTCTTCGAGGGACGCCCGATGTACGAGAGCGCCACCGCCCGCGACACGGACATCGAGCGCGACGCAGGCCGGCCCCTGGAAGAACACCTGGCGGACCTCCGTGATTCCGCGGCCCGCTTCATGGCCACGACCGAGCACGACCAGGACTGGTCCCGCACGGTCGAGCTGCGCAACGGCGTCACCGACCGCGCCGCCGGCGTGCCCTTCCGCCGCTGGATCGAGGCCGATCTGCACCACGTCGACCTGAACATCGGCTACGAGCTCTCCGACCTCCCGGACGAGTTCACCGACCGCGAGATCGACTTCCTCGCCGACCGCTGGTCCGGCCGCCCCGAGGTACCGCCGGTGGCCCTCGTCGCGACCGACGGCCGGACCCGGCGCACCGGCTCCGCCGGGGATCCCACCGTGACCGTGTCCGGCACCCCCGCGCAGCTGCTGGCCTGGCTGGCGGGACGCGGCGACAAGGGCGCCGCCCTGACCACCTCGGGCGGCCCCCTCCCCGAGCTCCCCCCGCTCTAGGATCAAGACATGACGTACACCGGAGAGGTCAAGGTCGGCGGTCCCGCCGACGTGCACGAACTTGCGGACCTGATGATTTCCAAGGTCGCGGTGGGCCCGATGAACAACAACGCCTACCTGCTGCGCTGCCGCGCCACCGACGAGCAGCTGCTCATCGACGCGGCCGCCGAGGCGGGCACCCTGCTCAGCCTGATCGGCGACGACGGCATCACGTCCGTGGTCACCACGCACCGGCACGGCGACCACTGGGGCGCGCTCGCCGAGGTGGTCGAGGCGACCGGTGCGCGCACCTACGCGGGCGCCCTCGACGCCGAGGGCATCCCGGTGGCGACCGACGTGCCCGTCGCCGACGGGGACACGGTCACGGTCGGACGGGTCAGCCTGACCGCCCGCCACCTGGTCGGCCACACCCCCGGCTCGATCGCGCTGGTCTACGACGACCCGCACGGGCACGCGCACGTGTTCACCGGCGACTGCCTCTTCCCGGGTGGCGTCGGCAACACGCACGACGACCCGAAGGCCTTCACCAGCCTGCTCGACGACGTCGAGCACAAGCTGTTCGAGCAGCTGTCGGACGAGACCTGGGTCTACCCGGGCCACGGCAACGACACCACCCTCGGCGCCGAGCGTCCGCACCTGGCCGAATGGCGCGAGCGCGGCTGGTAGGCACCACAACGCGTCAACTTCGAGACGCGAAGCACTCCTTCCGGTCGCTTACGACCGAACTCACGTCCTGAGGGCGGGGAACGGGTATTTGGTGCGGCATGCCACACGACCCGTCCCCGCCACCGGCCTCCTCCGCCCCCGAGGCCTCCCCCGCCCCTTCCCTCGCGCCCCCGTGCGCGAGCCTGCCCGAGCCCCCGCCCGCCGAGGCCGACGGCTCCGCCGGGCCCGGCATGCTGCGGCTGGCCACGGCCTCGCTCGCCGGGACCGCGATCGAGTTCTACGACTTCTTCGTGTACGGGACGGCCGCCGCCCTCGTGCTCGGCCCGCTCTTCTTCCCCTCCTTCTCCCCGCTCGCCGGCACCCTCGCCGCCTTCGGCACCTTCGGCGTCGGCTTCCTGGCCCGCCCACTCGGTTCGGCGGTCTTCGGCCACATCGGCGACCGCTACGGCAGGCGCCCGGTGCTGCTCGCCTCCCTGCTGCTCACCGGACTCGCCACGGTGGCCGTCGGCTGTGTGCCCTCGTACGGCTCGATCGGCATGGCCGCGCCCGTACTCCTGCTCCTGCTGCGCTTCCTGCAGGGCCTCGGGCTGGGCGGGGAGTGGGGCGGCGCCGTCCTGCTGACCGCCGAGCACGCCCCCGAGCGGCGGCGGGGACTGTGGTCGAGCTTCCCGCAGATGGGGCCGGCGGTCGGCTTCCTGCTCGCCAACGGGCTGATGCTGGGGCTGTCCGCGTCCTTGACCGACGCCCAGTTCACCGCCTGGGGGTGGCGGGTGCCGTTCTGGGCGGCCGGGGTGCTGGCGCTGGCCGGGCTGTGGCTGCGCCGCTCGGTGGAGGAGACCCCGCAGTTCCGGGCGCTCGCCGCGACGGACCGGCGGGCCGAGGCCCCGCTGACCGAGGTGTTCCGGGGCCACTGGCGGCTGCTCCTGCTGACCGGCGGGGCGCTCGCCGTCGGGTACGCCGTCTTCTACGCGGTCACCACCTGGTCCCTCGCCTACGCCGCCGAGCACCTCACGGTGAGCCGTACGGCGATGCTGGCCTGCATCATGGTCTCGGTCGCGATCAAGGGCCTGATGACCCCGCTGATCGCGATGCTCGGTGACCGCTACGGGCGGCGGCCGTTGTGCCTGATCGGGTGCGCGATCTGCGCGGTGTGGATGTTCCCGCTGGTGGCGCTGTTGCGGACGGCCGATCCGCTGCTGATGACGGTGGGCTTCGTCGGGGCGCTGCTGGGCATGGTGACGATGTTCTCGGTGGTGGCCGCGTACCTGCCCGAGCTGTACGCGCCGCGGATCCGCTGCACGGGCGCGGCCGTCGGCTACAACCTGGGCGGTGTGCTGGGCGGGGCGCTGACCCCGATCGTGGCGACGGCGCTGGCGGACGGCTCCGGTCCGCCGTGGGGCGTCGCTCTGTACCTGACCGGCATCGCCCTGGTCAGCCTGGTCTGTTTCGCCCTGCTGCCGGAGACCGGTCCGGCGGCCGTGCACAAGCGGGTGGCCGCGGCCCGGGCAACGGAAACGGGGGCGGCCGAAGCGGCCGCCCCCGTGTAGATCCGTGGATCCGGGGATCCGGATCCGGTTACGCGTCGATGTTCTCCGGGCGGGCGGTGGCCTCGGCCGCCGCCTGCTTCTTCGAGGCCATCAGGCTGGTGATCGTGGTGATGACCAGGACACCGCAGATGACGCCGAGGGAGACCGGGATCGAGATCACCGGGACGTGGACGCCGCTCTCGTGCAGGGCGTGCAGCACGAGCTTGACGCCGATGAAGCCGAGGATGACCGACAGGCCGTAGCTGAGGTGGACCAGCTTCTTCAGCAGTCCGCCGATGAGGAAGTACAGCTGGCGCAGACCCATCAGGGCGAAGGCGTTGGCCGTGAAGACGATGTACGGGTCCTGGGTCAGGCCGAAGATCGCGGGGATCGAGTCCAGGGCGAACAGCACGTCGGTGGTGCCGATGGCGAGCATGACGACCATCAGCGGGGTCAGCACGCGCTTGCCGTTGTTCTGGATGAAGAGCTTGGTGCCGTGGTACCGGTCGGCGACGCCGAACTTCTTCTCCACGGACTTCAGGAGGCGGTTCTCCTCGAACTCCTCGTCCTCCTCGTCCTTGCGGGCCTCCTGGATCAGCTTCCACGCGGTGTAGATCAGGAACGCGCCGAAGATGTAGAAGACCCAGGCGAAGCTCGCGATGATCGCGGCGCCGGCCGCGATGAAGATCGCGCGCAGGACGAGTGCGATGAGTACACCCACGAGCAGCACCCGCTGCTGGAGGTGGGAGGGCACCGCGAACTTCGCCATGATCAGGACGAAGACGAAGAGGTTGTCGACGCTCAGGGACTTCTCGGTGATGAAGCCCGCGAAGAACTCCTGGGAGGCTTGGCCGTTCCCGAAGAACCAGAGGCCGAGGCCGAAGAGTCCGGCGAGGACGATCCAGATGATCGTCCAGGTGCCCGCTTCCTTGATGGACACGTCGTGCGGTTTGCGGCCGATGAAGAAATCGGCGCCGATCAGAAGGGAGAGACCGAGAATGGTCAGCGCCCAAAGGGCCCAGGAAACTTCCATGGTGAAACACGCCTCCGGCGGATGGCTCAGCACTTCGTCAGCGTCATCGCTGCCGGAGGTCTCTTCCACCCAGGAGGCCTGGAGGCCGTGGGCCGGCGCCCCGGGACCTACTTCGTTCGTTCAGCCGAAGTGGTCCGTATTGACGGGTACGCCGTAGCAGGAAAGCAGGAATACTCCCCTCCGCACACACGAGCATACCCGTCAGAGACGGTTTAGGTAAAGAGAGTCCCAAAGAATGGTCACGGGCGGGTAGTGCGCCGGGCCTCCGCCACCCGGTCCAGTGCCTGGTCGAGGACCCTGCTGCCCTGTGGGGGCAGGTCCGGTTCGAAGGTCCAGGCGTGATGGACCCAAGGGTCGGCGAGGTGGTTGTCCGGCACCGGCGAGAGCCGCATCAGGGAGCGCCACAGCGGGTCGAGCAGCGGCCCGTAGGCCGAGGCCTCGTCGCGGTCCGCGACCATCAGCAGGTGTACGCCGACCGCCGCGCCCTCGTCGGCGAGGTAGCGCAGCTGGGTGACGGCGCGGTCGTCGAAGCCGTGCGGGAAGTCGTGCACGATCAGCAGTTGGTCGGCCGTGTCCACGTCCGGCGGCAGGTCCTCGGGGGCGCCGGCCCGCAGCGCCATCTGTACGAGGTCCACCCGCCGGGTCAACCCCGCCAGGGTCTGGGTGACCCCGTGGGCCCCGGCGGCGGGCGGCCCGGCCAGCACCCCGGCGCGCACCAGCGGCGCCAGGGAGGCGGATCCGGCTCCGGCCGCGTCGATGACGTGGACGGAGAACCGGTCGGCGGGATGGACGGCGAGCAGCCGGACCGCCAGGGCGACGGCCATGTCCATGGCGGCCCGGCGCAGCCGGTCGGTGTCCATGGTCATCGCGGCCTCGGAGCCGGTACGGCCGTTGTCGATCCAGAGCCCGCGCTCCAGCGGGAGCCGGCTCAGCATGGGGATGCGCAGGTCGGGCCGCTCGGGCAGGTGCAGGTCGCCCAGGCGCAGGGCCAGCGGGCCCTCCTCGGGCGTGCGGTGGCCGTGCCAGACGGGGTTGTCCCAGCGGGCGTACGCGGCCGGCAGCGCGGGCTCGACGACCTCCGACTCGGCGATCAGCTGGGCCAGGTCCCGGTCGAGGACGGCCTGGGCCTGGGCGACGAGCTCCTCGCGGCGGGCCCGCGCCGTGTCGCGGGCCGCGTTCCCGGAGCCGCCGAGGCGGTGGCGCGGGTCGGACAGGGCCTCGTCGAGCTCGCGGTCCATGCGGGAGTCGGCGAACTCGACGGCGCTGCGATAGGCGGCGACCGTGCGGGCCAGGTCCTCGAACATCCCCCAGACCTGGTTGTAGAGCCGCTCGTCCATGGACCAACCGCCGGCGTCCCCGGCGACCGGCCGCGGGGCCTGGCCCGGTTCCTGCGCGGCGGCGGGCCGCGGCGCGGGCTCGGGCGGCTCGTTGCTGGTGCGGCGGCGCCGCGGGTGGGCGTAGCTGATGGTGGGCGGGGAGGTCGGGGTGTCACCGGGCCCGGGCGTACCGGCGTACGGGTGCCCGGAGACGGGGACCGGGTCGGGCGGTTCGGGGGTGGGCGCGGGAGCCTGCGCCGGGGTCTGCGGGGCGCGGAGGTCGCCGACGAGGGTCGGCATGGTCGCGAGGGTGGCGTCGGCTCCCGCGGTACGGGGAATCGTGCCCAGCGCGGCGGCGGCCAGCTCCGCGGCCGCGAGCGCGGGCAGCCCGCCGTCGGTGAGCAGGGCGCCGAGGCCCTCGGCGTAGCCCTGGCCCACGGCGCGGACCTTCCAGGCGCCCTGGCGCCGGTACAGCTCCAGGGCGACGACGGCCGTCTCGGCGTCGAGTCCCGTCAGGGTGTATCCGGCGAGCTCGGCGCCCTCCGGGTCGGCCACGGCCACGTAGGAGGCCGGTACCGCGCCGAAGCGGACCGGGCCGCCCGGCGGCAGGACGAGCAGGACACCGAGCCGGTGGACGTCCGCCGCGACCTCGTCGAGGTCGACGGCGAAGGCGTGCCGGTCGGCGAGCTCCCCCGGCGACTCGACGCCGGGAAGGGACCTGGCGCCCGGGTGGGCGAGTATCCCGTTGCCGGAGAACCGGCCCTGTTCGTCGGCGAGCGAGGCCAGGGCGAGCACGGGTGTGCCCGCCGAAACCCTGATCTCCACCCGGCTCTGGGACACGGGGTGGTTCTGCCCCCGGACCAGTTCGGCCGTCATCGTGCAGCCCCTCCCCCGTGCCTTCTTCTCTTGTCCGGTACTGCTTACAGGTGCGGCAGGATCGCCGGCATGAGGTCCTGGAAGGTGCGGCCGTTGGCCGGGTTCCCGAGGGCCGTCATCTGCCAGCCGGCGCCCGCGCGGGACACCTTGGCCATGATCTGCGCGGTGTACTGACCGCCGCCGTCGAGGGTGTAACGCGCCAGCTCCTGGCCGTTGGTCTCGTCGACGATGCGGCAGAACGCGTTCTGCACTTCCTGGAACGTCTGGCCGGTGAAGGAGTTCACCGTGAAGACGATCTGGTCGATGTGCACCGGCACGCGCTGGAGGTCGACGAGGATCGCCTCGTCGTCCCCGCCCTGGCCGACGCCGCCGACGAGGTTGTCACCGGTGTGGCGCACCGAGCCGTCGTCGCTCTGCAGGTGGCGGAAGAAGACCACGTCCACGGGCTGCTTGTCGGCGAAGAGCACCGCCGAGGCGTCGAGGTCGATCTCCCGGGTGCGCGAGCCGAACAGCCCGCGGCGCTTCGCCGCCTGCCAGCCGAGGCCCATACGGACCGCGGTCAGCGTGCCTCCGTCCGCCTTCTGCAGACTGATGGCCTGACCCTTGGTCATGTTGACCGTCACGTACTGTCCCCTCTCCCTTGCCCGCCCCATGACGAGCGTGCAGCGTGTACCTGCGGCTGAGACCCAACCCTACTGACCGGCCTCCGGTCAGGCGAGGCCCGCTTCCTTCATCTGCCGCAACTCCTTCTTCAGCTCGCCCACCTCGTCCCGGAGCCGGGCCGCGACCTCGAACTGGAGCTCGGCGGCCGCCCCGCGCATGCGCTCGGTCATCTGCTCGATGAGCGCGGCCAGTTCGGCCGCGGGCCGGTCGGTGAGCACCTCGGCGCCCGCGGCCCCCTTCGCGCCCTTCGCACCCTTTCCGCCCGTCTTGGCCGCGACGGCCCGGCCACCGAGCGCCGGCACCGGAGCCTTGGCGCCCTTGCCGTCCTTCGCCTGCCGGTATCCGGTGCCGAGGAGCTCCTCGGTGTCCAGTTCCTCGCGGGCGATGGTGGCCACGATGTCGTTGATCTTCTTGCGCAGCGGCTGCGGGTCGATCCCGTTGGCCGTGTTGTAGGCGATCTGCTTCTCGCGGCGCCGGTTGGTCTCGTCGATGGCCTTCTCCATCGCCGGGGTCATCTTGTCGGCGTACATGTGGACCTGGCCGGACACGTTGCGCGCGGCCCGGCCGATCGTCTGGATCAGGGAGGTCCCGGAGCGCAGGAAGCCCTCCTTGTCGGCGTCGAGGATCGCCACCAGCGACACCTCGGGCAGGTCGAGGCCCTCACGGAGCAGGTTGATGCCGACCAGGACGTCGTACTCGCCGGCCCGCAGCTCGCGCAGCAGCTCGATGCGGCGCAGGGTGTCGACGTCGCTGTGCAGGTACCGCACCTGGATGCCGAGCTCCAGGAAGTAGTCCGTGAGGTCCTCGGACATCTTCTTGGTGAGGGTGGTGACGAGGATCCGCTCGTCCTTCTCGACCCGCTGCCGGATCTCGTGGACCAGGTCGTCGATCTGCCCCTCGGTGGGCTTGACCACGACCTCGGGGTCGATGAGGCCGGTGGGGCGGATGATCTGCTCGACGAAGCCGTCGCCGCGCGAGAGCTCGTACTTTCCGGGGGTCGCCGACAGGTAGACGGTCTGCCCGATGCGCTCCTGGAACTCCTCCCACTTCAGCGGCCGGTTGTCCAGGGCGGACGGCAGTCGGAACCCGTGGTCGACGAGGGTGCGCTTGCGGGAGGCGTCGCCCTCGTACATGGCGCCGATCTGCGGCACGGTGACGTGCGACTCGTCGATGACCAGGAGGAAGTCCTCCGGGAAGTAGTCGATGAGCGTGTTGGGCGCGGAGCCGCGCTCGCGGTCGTCCATGTGCAGCGAGTAGTTCTCGATGCCGGAGCAGGACCCGATCTGGCGCATCATCTCCAGGTCGTAGGTGGTGCGCATGCGCAGCCGCTGCGCCTCCAGCATCTTGCCCTGCTTCTCCAGCTCGGCGAGGCGCTCGGTCAGCTCCGCCTCGATGCCGCGGACCGCCTTCTCCATGCGCTCGGGGCCGGCGACGTAGTGGCTGGCGGGGAAGACGTACAGCTCGCGGTCCTCGCTGATGACCTCGCCGGTCAGCGGGTGCAGGGTGGAGAGGGCCTCGATCTCGTCGCCGAACATTTCGATCCGGACGGCCAGTTCCTCGTAGACCGGGAAGATCTCGATCGTGTCGCCGCGCACCCGGAAGGTGCCGCGGGTGAAGGCGACGTCGTTGCGGGTGTACTGGATGTCCACGAAGCGGCGCAGCAGCTGGTCCCGGTCGACCTCCTCCCCCACCTTGAGGGAGACCATCCGGTCGACGTACTCCTGCGGGGTACCGAGGCCGTAGATGCAGGACACGGAGGCGACGACGATCACGTCCCGCCGGGTCAGCAGCGAGTTGGTCGCGGAGTGGCGCAGCCGTTCCACCTCCTCGTTGATCGAGGAGTCCTTCTCGATGTACGTGTCCGACTGCGGAACGTAGGCCTCGGGCTGGTAGTAGTCGTAGTACGAGACGAAGTACTCGACGGCGTTGTTCGGCAGGAGCTCGCGGAACTCGTTCGCCAGCTGGGCGGCGAGCGTCTTGTTCGGCGCCATGACCAAGGTGGGGCGCTGGAGCTTCTCGATCATCCAGGCCGTGGTCGCCGACTTGCCGGTGCCGGTCGCACCCAGCAGGACGACATCCTTCTCACCTGCACGGATGCGCTTCTCCAGCTCGGCGATGGCCGCCGG
Organism: Streptomyces sp. BF23-19; assembly: GCF_041106355.1. Classification (NCBI taxonomy): domain Bacteria; kingdom Bacillati; phylum Actinomycetota; class Actinomycetes; order Kitasatosporales; family Streptomycetaceae; genus Streptomyces; species Streptomyces sp. BF23-19. The sequence goes on from NZ_JBGBPT010000011.1 coordinate 117,650, forward strand.
CTGGTCGCCGCTGGGCTGGTAGGGGCTGACGACCTCGAAAGGCGCCACCGTGCGTTCGATCTTCGATACGGGCCGCATGGGTCAACCGTACGACCCCCCACTGACACTCATGCGCCCCCACGGGCCCGCGGCACGCTCCGGCCGCTCCCGGCGGACCGGGCCGCTGTCATTCGTTCTGGTCCGTTTGTCGTAGTTCGGTGGCGGCTCAGTGATCTTCAACCCCATGATCGCGGTGAAGTGCATCGCCACAACGTCTGCCGCTCCGCACCCGTCTGACGCAGGAACAGGGCTCACGACCCGAGGAGAACGCACATGTACGTCCGACCCGCCGCCGCGGCCGCCGCCGCATTCCTGGGCTTCACTCTCACCCTGCTGGGCGGGACGGCCTCGTACGCCGCCACCGGTCCCGGATCCGCGACCGGCACGGGAACCGGCACCCGCCCCGGCGCCGGCCGGGCCGCGCTGGGGGGCCCTGTCGTGTACGCCCACCGGGGGGCCTCCGCGTACGCCCCGGAGAACACCATCGACGCGATCGACCTGGCGATGCAGATGGGCTTCGACTGGGTCGAGAACGACGTGCAGCGCACCAAGGACGGCGTGCTGGTGGTGATCCACGACGACACCCTGGCCCGGACCACGGACGTCGAGCAGCGGTTCCCGAACCGGGCGCCCTGGAAGGTCCAGGACTTCACGGCGGCCGAGATCGCCCAGCTGGACGCGGGCAGCTGGTTCGGCGACGAGTACGCGGGCGCCTGGGTACCGACCCTGCGGGAGTACCTCGACCGGGTACAGCGCAACCAGCAGCGGCTGCTGCTGGAGATCAAGAAGCCGGAGCTCTACCCCGGAATCGAGGAGCAGACGCTGAAGGTGCTGGACGAGGCCGGCTGGCTCGACGCGCGCCACGTCGCGCAGCGCCTGGTGGTGCAGAGCTTCAGCGCCGACTCCGTGCGCATCGTGCACCGACTGCGCCCGGACCTGGTGACGGCCTTCCTGGGCACCCCCACCGTGGCGGACCTGCCGCGCTACGCGGAGTTCACCGACCGCATCAACCCGTGGCACACGACGATCTCGGCCGACTGGGTCTCGGCCGTGCACGGCCTGCGCGGCGCCCACGGCAAGGCGATGGAGGTGGACACCTGGATCGTGGACGACGCGGCCACCGCCCGGAGGGTGCAGGACATGGGGGTGGACGGGATCATCACCAACGCCCCGGACGTGGTCCAGGACGCGGTCGGCGGATTCTGAACCCCGGGCCCGTCCGGGCGGACACGCGGCGAACAGGCCGGTGGGCGATCCGGCCGACATCCACAACCGTGACCACCGTGTCGGTCGGTGGTCGTACGGTGGACACGTGGACAGCACCGAGCGGCCCCGCGGGCCGCACCTCGAATGGACCGTCGTCGCCGGCGACGGTGTCCTCGGCGGGCCCCTGCTCCTGGCCGCGACCCCGGAAGGTCTGGTCCGGATCGAGTTCCATGCCGAGCCGGACCGGGTCGACAGGATGATCGGCCCGCTCGTCTCCCGGCTCGGCGCCGACGCCTGGCGTCCCGCGCCGGGCGAGGAAGTACTGCTGGCCGAGCCGATACGCCAGCTCACCGCGTACTTCGGGGGGTCGCTGCGGCGCTTCGAGCTGCCGCTGGACTGGCGCCTGAGCTCCGGCTTCAACCGGCAGGTGCTCCTGGAGCTGGACCGCTCCGTGCCCTACGGATCGGTCGTCGGCTACGGGGAGCTGGCCGCCCGCGTCGGACAGCCGGGCGCCGCCCAGGCCGTGGGCAACGCCATGGGATCGAACCCGCTGCCGCTGGTGGTGGCCTGCCACCGGGTCGTGGAGAACGACGGGGGCATCGGGGGATTCGGCGGCGGGGTGGAGGCGAAGCGGCAACTGCTCGCGCTGGAGGGCGTGCTTCCGCAGCCGCTGTTCTGAGCCGTGCCCTGACCTGCGCGCTTCCGGCCCGCTTCAGGACCGGCTCCGGACCGGTTCCGTCGCGCGGTAAGGGCTGGCACACTGCGGCGGTGACTACTCCTGCCGCCGCACCCGGCCTCCCCGCGTCCCCCGCGCCCCGTGTCACGCACCCGCGCAACCGGTGTACGCCGTGACCGCCGCGCCCGGCACCGACCGGCCCGTGCGGCCGATGGGTCCGCCCGAGCTGGCCCGGCTGCAGCGCCGCACCTCCCGGGTCCTCATGGCCGGCCAGGCCCTCGGCGGCCTCGGCGTGCCGATCAGCATCGCCCTGGCCCCCGTGCTCGCCACCGAGGTCAGCGGTACCGAGGCGCTGTCCGGCGTCGCCTCCACGGCCGCGGTGATCGGCACCGCCGTCGTCTCGCTGCCGCTCGCCGCGCTGATGAACGCGCGCGGCCGCCGCCCCGGCCTGGTCCTGGCCTACCTGATCGGCGCCGCCGGAGCGGGCCTGGTCGTGCTCGCCGCCACGATCAGGAGCTTCCCGCTGCTGCTGCTCGGCATGGCCGCCTTCGGCGCCGCCTCCTCGGCCAACCTGCAGGCCCGGTTCGCCGCCGCGGACCTCGCGGCCCCGGACCACCGTGCCCGGGCCATCTCCGTCGTGGTGTGGGCCTCGACCGTCGGCGCCGTGCTCGGGCCCAACCTGTCCGCACCGGCCAGCCGCAGCTTCGCCGGCACCGCGATACCCGAGACGGCCGGCCCGTTCGTCTGGGCCGCCGCCGTCTTCCTGCTCACCGGCACGCTGATCGGCGTACTCCTGCGCCCCGACCCGCTGCTGACGGCCCGGGCGCTCGCCGCGCCCGAGGAACAGACCCGCGAAGGACGCTCGCTGCGGGCCGGATTCGCCGCCGTGAGGGCCTCGCCGCGGGCCCGGCTCGCCCTGCTCACGGTCGCCGTGTCGCACACCACCATGGTCTCGATCATGGTGATGACCCCGATGGACCTGAGCCACCACGGGGCCGGCCTGGAGCTCATCGGGCTGGTGATCAGCGGTCACATCGCGGGCATGTTCGCCTTCTCCCCCGTGATGGGCTGGCTCGCCGACCGGCTCGGCCGGCTCTCCGTGATCGGGCTGGCCGCGGGGCTGCTGTCGGTCGCCGCGCTGCTCGCCGGAACGGCCGGGCCCAGCCATGGCCGGAGCGCGCTCGGGCTCTTCCTGCTCGGCCTCGGCTGGTCCGCCGGGATGGTGTCCGGCTCGGCCCTGCTGACGGACTCGGTGCCGCAGCCCGCGCGGGCCGCCGTACAGGGGCTGAGCGACCTCACGATGAACGCGGCCGCCGGCCTGGGCGGAGCGGCCGCCGGGCTGATCATGTCCGGCGCGGGCTACGGCTGGCTGAACGCCGTCGGCGCCGCGCTGCTGCTGCCGATGGCGGCGCTCGCGCTGTTCACGGCGCGCCGCCACCCCGTGCCCGCGAAGGGCGTGGTCAGTAGCTGATGTGGTAGGCCTTGCGCAGCGTCTCGTGCACGGTCCAGGTGGTCCGGTCGCCCTCCCGGAGCACACAGGCGGAGCCGGGGCCGACCTCCAGCGTCTCGCCGCCCTCGACCTCGACGGTGGCGCGGCCGCTGACCACCACGAAGAGCTCGTTCGCCTCGATGTCGGTGACGACTCCGGGGGTGATCTGCCAGATCCCGCGCACCTGCTTGCCGTCCGCCGACTCCCACAGCACCTTGCCCGTCACGACGGGCTCGCCGGAGACGATCTGTTCGGGGTCGAGGTCGTCCGCCTCCAGGTCGACGTCCGCGACGGAGACGGAGAAGGAGGCGGGGGCGGCGGGGTGATCACTGGTGCTCATGGCGCGCCAGCCTAGTGCGGCCCGCCCCCGTGGCGCGGTGGCCACAGCGTCCAGGAACGGCCCGGCCGACGAGTCACCCTGTCCAGCGCCCCGGCGTGCCGAGCTCCCCGTACGGGCGGGTGGAGAGCGGCGGCAGTCCGCCGGGGCGCCGCACCCGCCGGGTTTCGGCCAGGCCCGCGGTCACGTCCCGGGCGGTCAGCAGGTGGGGCAGGGCGTTGTCGGCGCAGACCACGGCGTCGAAAGAGGCGTCGGCGAAGGGCAGGGCAGGGCCCGCATGTCGGCGACAGCGACGGCGACGGGCAGGGTGAGCGAGCGCCGGCCGGCCTCGCGGGTGGTGCGGGCCACGGAGGCGGGGCTGAGGTCGGTCCCGGTCGGCCGGCTCGTCGTAGAAGCCGCGCGTGGCCAAGGAGGAACGCTACTCGGACAGGTTGGGGCGGGTGTGGCGGGAGAGAGTTTGGGGGCGTCAATCCCGTGCCATGGATGGGGACATGTCACAGCACAGAGCATCTGAGATCCCGGTCCTGTCGGCGGAGGTACGCGAGGCGCTCACCCGGGGAAATCCCGTGGTGGCCCTGGAGTCGACGATCATCGCGCACGGTCTGCCCCGCCCCCGCAACCTGGAGGTGGGCCTCGAACTGGAGGCCATGGTCCGCGCGGAGGGCGCGGTTCCGGCGACGATCGCGGTCGTGGACGGGGTGGCGTACGCGGGCCTGGACAAGGCGCAGCTGGAGCGGATCGCGGGTGGCGAGGGCGTACGCAAGCTCGGTCACCGGGATCTGGCGCCCGCGCTGGCGACGGGCGCGACCGGGGCGACGACGGTGTCCGCGACGGCCTTCCTCGCCGCCCGGGCGGGCCTGCGGGTCTTCGCCACCGGCGGGCTGGGCGGCGTACACCGGGAGTGGGCCCGGACGCAGGACGAGTCGGCGGACCTGTCGCTGCTGGCGCGGACGCGGATCACCGTGGTGTGCGCGGGGGTGAAGTCGATCCTGGACGTGCCGGGCACGCTGCAGCGGCTGGAGACGCTCGGGGTGGGGGTGCTCGGCTACGGGACGGACCGCTTCCCCGGGTTCTACCTGGCCGACTCGGGCGAGCCGGTGGACTGGACGGTGCACGGGCCCGAGGAGGTGGCGGCGGTGATGGCCGCTCAGGACGCGCTGGGCGGTGCCGACTCGGCGCTGCTGGTGGCCAATCCGGTGGCGCGGGAGGAGCAGCTGGATCCGGAGCTGCACGATCGGGTGCTGGCGGAGGCGCTCGCCGAGTGCCGCGAGCGCGGGATCACGGGGCAGGCGGTGACCCCGTTCCTGCTGGGGTTCCTGGTACGGGCGACGGGCGGGGCCTCGCTGGAGGCGAACCTGGCGGCGGTACGCGGCAACGTGCGGCTCGGGGCCCGGATCGCGGGGGCCTGGGCGGCGCGGGCATGACCGGGCCGGGGGCGTTGCTCGTCGTCGGGGACGTGGTGACGGACGTGGTGGCCATACATCCGGAGCCGCTGACTCCGGCCACCGACACGGCTGCCCGCATCCGGACCCTGCCGGGCGGGGCCGGGGCCAACGCGGCCTGCTGGGCGGCCCGTACGGGGACCGCGGAGGTACGGCTCCTGGCGCGGGTGGGTGCCGAGTCGGCACGCTGGCACGAGCGGGCGCTCGTGGACGCGGGGGTGCGGCCGCGGTTGGTGATCGACGCGCGGGAGCCGACCGGGACGGTGGTCGCGCTGGTCGGCAAGGACGCGGAGCGGACGTTCCTGACCGACAGCGGGGCCTCGCTGCGGTTGTGCCCCGCCGATTGGACCCCCTCCCTGCTGGACGGGGCGGCCCATCTGCATCTGTCCGGTTATCTGTTCTTCGCCGACAGCAGCCGGGAGCTGGCCATGGTCGCGCTGCGGGCGGCCCGGACGCGGGGGGTGTCGGTGAGCGTGGATCCCGCCTCGGCCGGATTCCTGGCCGGCCTCGGGCCGCAGCGCTTCCTGGACGCCGTGGCGGGGGTGGACGTGCTGCTGCCGAACGAGGACGAGGCCCGGCTGCTGGCCGGGCTGCCGGAGCCGGCGGGGGTGGCCCGGGCGGCGGCGGAGCTCAGCCGGCGGGTGCCGCTGGTGGTGGTGACCCGGGGCGCGGCGGGGGCGCTGATCGCCGAACGCGGCCGGATCACCGCCGAGATCGAGGCGGAACCGGTCGAGGCGGTGGACTCCACGGGCGCCGGGGACGCCTTCACCGGGGGCTTCCTCGCGGCCCGGCTGGACGGCGCGGACCCGGCTGAGGCCGCCCGCGCCGGGTGCCGGGCCGCGGCCCTGGCGGTGACCCGGCAGGGCGGTCGGCCGTAGCGGTCGTGGTGCCGCTGGAGCCGGCCCGGCCCGATCCGGCCGCCCGGTCCGGCCCGGCCCGTCCCGGCCCGTCAGCGGCTCCGGATGCCGGTCCAGGCGGGGTGGCGGGGGTCGTCGGCCCGGACCACCGCGTCGGCGGTCGACGCCGGGTCGGTGTCGGCCTCGTAGCGCGCGAAGGCGGGCAGCGTCCAGCGCGCGGACTCCTCGGTGCGGCGGGCGAGCGCGCCGGCGGAGAGCCGGATGTGGACGCTCAGGTCGAAGGGGAACCAGTGGCCCAGCAGCAACGGGCCGTGCACGAGCAGCACGCCGCCGGGTGGGAGTTCGACGTACGGGCTACGGGTCGCCCGGTCGGTCACCGGATTCCAGAGGTCCGGCAGCACCCGACCGGTGCCGCCGGGGTCGGTCGGGCCGAAGACCTCCCGCCAGAGGGCGGCCGTGTCGTACCAGCCGCCGAGGTAGGAGTCCACGTCCTGCCGGCCGAACTCGAAGCGGAGGGAGGCCGGCCGTAGGAATCCGTCGGCCGACACCACCAGGGACGGGCGTCCGCGTCGCCGCAGCGCTTCGGCCAGTTCACCGGCGAGGAGACCGGTGTCGGCGGCGGGGGCGCCGTCGATGCCCACCCGCCGCCAACTGCCCTGCTCGTGGGCGTTGTCGGGGTCGTTGCCGGGGTCGTTGCCGGAGGCCTTGTCGGAGTCGTTGTCGGGGTTGTCGAGGTGACCGGCGAGCCGCTCGGCCATCCGCTGCCATGTGATCGCTTCCCACTGCACGGGCCCATTGTCAGTGCTGGGCCGTAGCGTTTTTCACGAGGGATCACCGGCCGAAAGGGAGCCGGCGGCGCTGCCTTTGGGGAGAGGTTTGTCATGGCTCGGGAGACGACGTATCTGGAGCTGTCGCAGGACGACGGCGCGGCCCACAAGTTCTACGAGGTGACCGTCGACGGCACGGCCGTGTCCGTGCGGTACGGGCGCATCGGTGCGGACGGCCAGCTGCAGACCTCCGCGTTCCCGAGCGCCGAGAAGGCCCGGGCGGCCGCCGCGAAGAAGATCGGCGAGAAGGTGCGCAAGGGGTACGCCCCGGCGGTGCGGGGGCAGCGCGCGGCCCGATCGGTCACCCGCCGCCAGGTGACCTCGGCGCCCTCGACGGCGCGTGCGGTGGCCCCGGTGCTGTGGCGCTTCCGGACCGGTTCGTCGGCCTTCGGCATCCACGTGGACGAGGACCGCTGCTGGGTCGGCAACCAGGCCGGCGATGTCTACACGCTGAGCCACGGCGGCGAGGTGCTGGCCCGGTATTCGCTGCCGGACGGGGTGAAGTGCCTGGTCGCGGACGAGTTCTGGATATACGCGGGCTGTGACGACGGCACGGTGTACGACCTGTCGTCGAAGGTGCCGTTCGGCGCGTACGCGATCGCCGCGGACGTGGACATCTACTGGCTCGACATCCACGAGGGCGTGCTGAACGTCTCCGACGCGAACGGCGGCCTGACCGTCATCGACCACGAGGACGAGCACCAGTGGTCGCGGAAGTCCGGCGGCCACGGCGCCTGGATGGTCCGGGCGGACGAGCGGGCGGTCTTCCACGGGCACAGCGGCGGTGTGACGGCGTACGCGGCCGACGGCACCGGGCAGTTGTGGCACACCAAGACCCCCGGCGGGGTGCTGTTCGGCTGGCAGGAGGACCACGCGGTGTACGCGGGGACGGCCCGCAACACCGTGCAGCGGCTCTCGAAGACGACGGGGGCGGTGGAGGCCTCCTACGCGTGCGACGCGGCGGTGTACTCGTGCGCGACCTCGCCCGACGGACGGCACGTCTTCGCGGGCGACTCCTCCTCCTCGGTCTACTGCTTCGACGCCGACGGCCGACGCCTGTGGAAGCTGGGAACGGGCGGCGGGTCGGCACTGTCCATGCAGTACCTGGACGAGCGGCTGTACCTCGTCACCACCGACGGGTCGCTGGTCTGTGTGGACGCGACCGAGCAGGCGATCGCGGCGGCCCAGCAGGGTTCGGTGCCCGCACCGATGGACGTGAAGTCGGCGGCAGCGCTCCCGGTGTTCACACCGGCCGCGTCGGCCTCGGCGGTGGCGACGGTCTCGATGGCGGCGGTGACCGCGGACCCGGCGGCCGGCGTGGTGGTGGAGTGCGTCCAGCAGGGCGGCCGCATGCGGGTGCAGGTGGTGTCGGGCGGCTTCGAACCCACGTGGAACGTGCAGTTCCCGCGCGGGATACGGGAGGCGGGCGCCCGGTACGTGGTGGACGGGCTGCACCCGGCCTCGGGCGGCTTCTACCGGGTCCGCGGGGAGATACGCCGACTGGTGTGAGCGCCCGCCGGCTGCGGGACGGCGGGGGTGGCCGGAGTGGGCCGGGGCCGGAGCGGCCGGGTTCAGTGTGCGTGCTGACCACAGACCGCCTGCGTGACGCCGGCCGGGGCCGGGGTGGGTATCGCGAAGGGCGTCCCGGCCGGGAGCGCGGGGGTCACGTGGAGCACGACCGGCTCGGTGCCGAGGTTGTGGCCCAGGTGGATGTGTCCTATGCCCGCGGGTTCCACGAAGGTGGAACCGGCCGTGTGCACCTCGACGGTGCGGTCGTGCAGGACCCGGGTGAGGGTCCCCGCCAGGACCACCGCGTCCAGCCTGACCCGGTGGAAGTGCCAGCCGGTGCAACCGCCCGGCGGGATGACTATCTCCCGGCCAGTCGGGAGCGTGGCGACGCATGCCCCGCCCGACCGTGCCGTCATCGCCTGCCGCCCACCCATGTGCCCCTCCTCGGCGGACCTCCTGCGGTCCACCGCCCCACGGTAAAAGGGCCGCGGGACATCCAGGAACACTCGACGAAACATCAACATGCCTTCTTCACCAGGTGATATGAGGGTCATACAGCGGTATCACACGTCTATGAGCCTGGTGGTTTTCGAATCGCTGAAGCAGATCCACTGCGCCGACTGCCGGCAGGGCCCGCTGCGGCACCTCGTCCGCGAGTCCGGCGTGCCCCGCTGCCTGGACTGTACGGATCTCGGCCATCTCGTCTATCTCCCGCGGGGGGACACGGCGCTCACCCGCCGCTCCCGAGAGGCCAGTTCGCTGTGCGCCGTCGTCGTGCGCTTCAACAAGTGCCGGCACCGCTACGAACGCCTGGGCCTCCTCGTCGAGGAGGCCGCCCTGGCCGGCGCGGAGCGGGCCTGCCTCGCGGACTCGGAGGCGCGGGCGCGCCGTCGAGAGCGCGACCGGCGGCGGCGTGCGGCGGAGGACACCCGGTTCACGGCGGCCTTCGCCGCCGAGATCGTGCGGCTGTTCCCCGGATGTCCGGCCGACCGGGCCGTGGCGATCGCCACCCACGCCTCGGTGCGCGGCAGCGGCCGGGTGGGCCGGACCGCGGCCGGCCGGGCCCTCGACGGACTGGCGGTCTCCGTCGCGGTCCGGGCGGCGGTGCGACACACCGACACCGAGTACGACGCCCTGCTGATGGCGGGGGTCCCGCGGTTCGCGGCCCGCGCCCGGCTGGCCCCGCGGATCGACGCCATCCTGGACGGGTGGCGCACCCAGCCCCCGGGGCACGCGACCGCGCCCGCCCCGGACCCGTCTGCCTGAACCGCTCAGTTGAGGCGGAAGCGACGGTAGAGGAGCACCCCGCCGAGAAGGAGCGCGCCGCCACTGGGCAGCAGGTAGCCGACGCCGTCCGACCCGGTGTGGGCGAGCGCCTCGATGTGCCGCGGCGGGGCGGGCGGCGCCGGGCGCGGGGCCGGCGGCACGGCCACGGGTGCGGTCGGGGTCACCGGCTCTTCGACGACGGGCGGCTGGACGGGCTTACCGCCCGTGGGCTCCTCGCCGTTGACGGACGTGTTGCCGTGGGAGGTGTTCCCGATGCCGACCACGCTCACGGCGTTGCCGCTGATGTTCAGCGGGAGGTCGACGGGGAGCTGGATCCCGTTGCCGGACAGCACTCCCGGAGAATCCTTTCCGCGTCCCTCGGCGACGGCCCCGCCACTGTTCCCGCCTGCCGGTTTCGAGGAGTGGGTGGATCCCGCGGTCGAATGTCCGCCGCCACCGCCCGGTGACTCGTTGCTACAGCGGTTCCCGGCCGCCGAGTTGAGCACGCCGACCACGCTCACGGTGTTCCCGCACGCGTTCACGGGGATGTTCACCGGCAGTTGTACGAGGTTTCCGGACAGCAGTCCCGGCGAGCGCTCGGCCCGGCCACTCGCGTCCGCATCGGCGTGGGCCAGTCCGCCCACACCCGCGACCGCCAGTCCGCCGCCCGCAACCATCGCCGCGATCAAGCCATTCCGACGACTGTGACGCATCAGTTTCCCTGCCTTCCGGAGAAGTTCGCGGGTAATGTCCCCGCACCGGAAACAACGCTCCGACCCCATTCGGGTTATAGAGACGGTAAGCATTTCACTCAATCGTGTACTGGGTACTGGGTACTTCATGACCGATCGCCCGCTGCTCCTCCTCGATGTGGACGGCCCCCTCAACCCGTTCCGCTCCGCCCTGGCCGGGTTGCGCGGATACCGGAGCCACCGGATGTGGCCCGACGTCTGGCTCTCCTACCGCGATCCGGCGTCCCGCAAGGCCCGGCGCGGCGCCCGCGTGCGTCTCCACCCCTCCCACGGAGCCCGGCTGCTGGCCCTACCCTTCGAGCTCACCTGGGCCACCGCCTGGACGCACCAGGCCAACACGATGATCTCCCCGCACATCGGGCTGCCGGGTGACCTCACCGTCGTCGAGTGGCCCGAACTCTTCGCCGACGACCCCGACGGCCTCTCCTGGAAGACCCGCCACCTCCGCGACTGGGCGGCCGGCCGGCCCTTCGCCTGGGTCGACGACATGATCACCCCGCGCGACCGCGCCTGGGTCGCCGAACACCATCCGGCCCCGGCCCTCCTGCTGCGCATCCACCCGCGCCACGGCCTCCGCGACCGCGACTTCGCCACCCTGACCCGCTGGGCGGAGGGCATCAGCCCAGCAGAGCGCTGACCGGGTCCGGGGAGGGGCGGCCCACGGGCCACCAGTCCTGGTCGCCGTGGCGGTCCTCGTAGCAGTACCAGAGGCCCTCGCGCCCGAGGCGGAGCTGGCGGGTGCGGATCGTCAGGCGGTTGCGGTCGGGGCGGAAGGAGCCCTGGCCGGCGGCGAGCAGGGCCGGGCGGGCCCGGTCGAAGGGTCCCGCCGGCGGATCCCAGGGCTCTTCGAGGGCATCGAGGGCCGGGCGCCCGCCCTGGCGCCAGGCCGCGGCGGCCCGGGCGAGATCGGTGGTGGTGCGGCCGGTGGCGCGGGCCAACTCCCGGTACAGGGTGCGGGCCGCGCCGGTCAGGCCCGCCGTGGGATGCGCGGACGCCAGCCGGACGGCGTCCTGCCACACGGTGAGCCCGGCGATCGGATCCTCGCCGGTGGTGAGGAGGGCCAGGGCTCGGGCGGCCGCGTCGGAGGCGAGCTGGTCCAGGGCCAGCGGGTCCGGCGCCGCCGGGTCGGCCGGGTAGGCGGGCGGAAGGCCCACGGCGGCGGGCACGGGGAGCGGCGCGGGCAGCAGCGGCAGGCCGCCACGGGCGAGCGCCGCCCGGGCCGGAACGCCGGGGAAGCCGGGCGCCGCGTCCGGCTGTTCGCGCGCGGCGTGGGCGGCGTTGCGGCGGGTGAGCTCGTCGAGCAGTTCCCGCTCGCCGCGGCCGCGCAGGAGCAGCAGGACGAAGGGGTCCTCGTCCAGGAGGCGGGCCGTCCGGTAGCAGAGGGCCGCCGCGTGCTTGCACGGCGGACGCCCGAAGTCCGGGCAGGAGCAGTGCGGGACGAGTTCGCCCGCGCCGGGCAGGACGGCTCCCGCGAGCGACTGCGGGACCTCCCGCTCCAGCAGGGCGGCGAGCGCCGCGGGGTCGGCCGCGACCGTCTCCAGCAGGTCGTTCCACTCGGGGTCGGCGAAGGCGGGCAGGGTCAGCTCGGTGCGGTACGGGCGGGGCCGGCTGCCCCGGACGTACGCCACGATCCGGCCGGGGGTGACGGTGACCGCGCTGACGTGTCCCGCGTCCGCGTACGTACGCCCCCGGGCCAGGCGGGCCGCGTCGTGGGAGACCTCCTCCAGCGCCGACACCCAGGCCCGGCCCCACCAGCTCACCGCCTCGGCCCCGGCGGGCACGGTCTCGAAGGTGCGGCGGCGGTCGTCCCGCGCGGTGATCATCCGGGCCTCCGCAGGGAGACGAGGTCGGCCAGCTCGCGGTCGGTCAGCTCGGTCAGCGCCGACTCCCCGGAGCCCAGGACGGCGTCCGCCAGGGCCCGCTTCGCCTCCAGCATCTCGGCGATCCGGTCCTCGACGGTGCCTTCGGCGATGATCCGGTGGACCTGGACGGGTTGGGTCTGGCCGATGCGGTAGGCGCGGTCGGTGGCCTGTTCCTCGACGGCCGGGTTCCACCAGCGGTCGAAGTGGATGACATGGCCCGCCCGGGTGAGGTTCAGCCCGGTGCCCGCGGCCTTCAGGGACAGCAGGAAGACGGGGACCTCGCCCGCCTGGAACCGGTCGACGAGCTCCTCACGACGCGGGACCGGCGTCCCTCCGTGCAGCAGTTGCGAACTGATCCCGCGGGCCTGCAGGTGCCGTTCGATCAGGCGGGCCATCGTCACGTACTGGGTGAAGACGAGGACCGAACCGCCCTCCGCCAGGATCGTGTCCAGCAGCTCGTCCAGCAGGGCGAGTTTGCCCGAGCGGTGCGGGATCCGGGGCTGCTCCTCCTTCAGGTACTGCGCGGGGTGGTTGCAGATCTGCTTGAGCGAGGCCAGCAACTTCATGATCATGCCGCGCCGTTCCATGCCCTCGCTCGACTCGATCACGGCCATCGCCTCGTCCACCGCCGCCCGGTAGAGCGAGGCCTGCTCCCGGGTGAGGGAGACCGGATGGTCGGTCTCCGTCTTCGGCGGCAGCTCGGGCGCGATCCCGGGGTCGGACTTCTTGCGGCGCAGCAGGAACGGCCGGACGAGCGCGGACAGTCGGGCGACCGCCGCCTCGTTGCCCCCGTCCTCCTCGTTCTGGTGCTCCACCGGGCGGGCGTGGCGGGCCCGGAAGGCGGTGAGCGGGCCCAGCAGCCCCGGCGTGGTCCAGTCGAGCAGCGCCCACAGCTCGGAGAGGTTGTTCTCCACCGGGGTGCCGGTCAGCGCCACCCGGGCCGGCGCCGGCACCGTGCGCAGCGCCTTCGCGGTCGCCGAATGCGGGTTCTTGACGTGCTGCGCCTCATCGGCGACGACCATGCCCCAGCTCTGTTCGGCGAGCAGGGCGGCGCTGGCGCGCATCGTCCCGTACGTGGTGAGGACGAACCCGCCCGCGCAGGACGTCAGGTCCTCGGTGCTGCGGCCGTTGCCGTGGAAGCGGCGCACGGGCGTGCCGGGGGCGAACTTCTCGATCTCCCGCTGCCAGTTGCCGAGGAGGGACGCGGGGCACACCACGAGGGTGGGCTCCGGCCGGTCCCGGTGCAGGTGCAGCGCGATCAGCGTGACGGTCTTGCCGAGGCCCATGTCGTCGGCGAGGCAGCCACCGAGACCGAGCGAGGTCATCAGGTCCAGCCAGGCCAGGCCGCGCGCCTGGTAGTCGCGCAGGGTGGCCTTGAGGGCGGGGGGCTGCGGCAGCGGGTCCTGCTCCCGCGTCAGCCGGTCCCGCAGGGCGGCCAGCGCGCCCACCGGCACCGCCTCGACCGTCGTGCCGTCGATCTCGGCGGTCCCCGTCAGTACGGTGGCCAGCGCGTCGACCGGGTCCAGGACGCCCAGCTCCCGCTTGCGCGCCTTGCGCACCAGTTCCGGGTCGACCCGCACCCACCGGTCGCGCAGCCGGACGACCGGCCGGTGCGCCTGGGCCAGCGCGTCCATCTCCCCCGGGGTGAGCCGGTCGCCGCCCAGCGCCAGCTCCCACGAGAAGGCGAAGAGGTGCTCGGCGTCGAAGAAGGCCGTCCCGTCGGTCGCCGAACCCGGCGCGGTGGACCGGACGACGGCGGTCGCCGACAGCGTACGAGCCAGCTCGCGCGGCCAGTGGACCAGGACCCCGGCGGCCGCCAGTCGGGTCGCGGCCACCCCCAGCAGGTCATCCAGCTCCGGGTCGGACAGGGCCAGGGCATCGGGCACGGGCTGGTCCAGCAGGCGCAGCAGCGGCGGCCAGACCCGAGCGGCCCGGCGCAGCGCGAGCACGGCGTCGATCCTGGCGCGCGGGCCGAACCCGGCCGCCGCCGTGCCCGCCCACAGCTGCCCGGCATCGGTGACCAGGGTCGGGTCGGCGAGGCTGTGCACCTGGACGACGGCGGCCCCGGCCCGCCGGATGTCGTCCTCCTCGGCCTCGTCGAAGAGCCGGAAGGAGGACAGGTCCAGCCGGAGCGAGATCCCGACGCCGGTGTCGGAGCCGGCCGCGACCTGCGCGGCCCAGTCCTGTATCCCGGGCACCAGCTGCGGCTCCCGCGCCGCGAACGGTCGCCCGGCGGCCACGGCCGCGGCCGGGGTGCGGGGCAGGCCGTCGGCGACGGCGTCGAGGAACGCGCGGACCAGTGCCTCCGGTTCGGGCAGTTGGAGCGGGCGGCGGCCGGCGAGCGGCGTCGCGTACCCCTCGTGCGGCAGCGCGGCGGCGACCGCGCGGAGGTGGTCGATGTCGGCGGCGTCGAGCGGTCCGGCCCGCCAGGCGTCGACGCCTTCGGGGGTGAGTCCGGGCAGGAGCCGACCACGGGCGGCGAGGGTGAGCGCCTGCCTGGCGGCGGTTCCCCAGGCGCGGGTGGCGGGGTGCGCGGCGGGGCTGTGGGGCGCCCGCGCGAGCAGGGGCAGGGCGGAGGCGACGGAGAAGGTCACCGCGGGCACGGTCCGGCTGCGGACCCCGTCGCCGTGCGGACGTACGACGGTGAGCGGTACCGGCGTGCCCGCCTCGGGCAGGGCGTCCCCGTCGGGCGCCCAGAAGGCGACCCGCCCCTCGCGGGGGACCGCGGCGGGCAGGAAGACCGCGGCGTGCCGCAGCAGCGCGGTGGCCTGCGGCGGCAACGGGCGCTGCGGCGGCGCCTGCGCCTGCGCCCGGGCCTGCGCCTGGGCCTGGGCCTGGGCCTGG
The DNA here is from genome assembly GCF_041106355.1 of Streptomyces sp. BF23-19. NCBI lineage: Bacteria > Bacillati > Actinomycetota > Actinomycetes > Kitasatosporales > Streptomycetaceae > Streptomyces > Streptomyces sp. BF23-19. The sequence continues at coordinate 132,756 of NZ_JBGBPT010000011.1, forward strand.
GCCTGCTGTGTCATGGCTGTCCCCCTCCCCGTCTCCCCGTCTCGCCGTCGACGGTCTGGCGAATCTGCCGGTCCCCTCTGCCGACGAGTCTAGGCGTCACCACCGACAACGGCCTCTGACCTGCGGTTCAGCGGGCCCAGCGGCCCTGCTCCAGCGCGTACCCGTACACCGGCCGACCGGTGGCTGCGCTGGTGCGCAGCGGCCGCCCGCCGTCGTCGATGCGGAGGGTGCCCGACCCGGACGGGCCGGTCCACCGGAGGTCGAGGGACCAGTCGCAGTCACATCCCGTGGTGGCGGCCTCCACCCGCAGGACGACCGGCTCGGACGCCGAGACGCGCAGGGGGAAGGCGGGAGCGGGCAGCGGATCGCCGCCGTCGTTCCCGGCGACGGGCCGGGCCAACGGGCGCGGCGCGTCCAGATCGACGGCGAACGCGGCAGGGGTGAGCCCGCCGCCGCAGCCCTGCGACATCTGGTAGACGTTCCAGGCCGGCGGCTTGCGACGGGCGGCCACCCGTACCTCCAGGTCCTCCAGGACCACGGCGCCCTCGCCCGTGCCGTGCAGGGTCACCTCCACGATCTGCGAGCCGGCGTGCACGGCGCCCTGCGCCGACGCCCAGGCGGGCGCGTCGGCCTCCACGGGCGGCGGGGACACCGATCCGGGAGCGCGCTCGCTCAGGTAGGCGTGATCACAGCCCGCGGTCCACACGTGCGACCGCACCGCCGCCTTCAGGGGCACGGCCGGCGCCCGGCCCGGGGCCGACGGTGAGACGGAGGTCCGGCCGGGCGCCGGGGCCGTCGCCCCGGTCGGCCCTGACGACCCTGACGACCCTGCCGACCCTGCCGACGATGTCGGTTCCGGTACGTCCGTCGCCGCCGGTGCCGAGGCGGACCCCGCCCCCGGGGACACCGGCGCACTCGTCCCCGCGCTCGCCCCCTTCCCGGTATCCGTACGTCCACCGGCGTGCGGCGCACCCCGCTCGGGGCCGGCCGCCGCCAGCAGTGCCACGGCCACCGCCCCGGCCGTCACGCCCGCGGCGGCGACCACGGCCGCCCGCCGCCGGTACCAGGCCCCCCGGGCCACCGGCTCCGGCACGGGCTCCGGCGCCACCACCACGGTCGGCTCCGGCTCCGGCTCGGCCACAGGCTCCGGCTCCGGCTCGGCCACAGGCTCCGGCTCCGGCTCCGGCTCCGGCTCCGGTACGGGTACGGGCTCCGCCACCGGCACCGGCACGGGCACCGGCTGCGCCGCGGTTCCGGCGCGCCGCCGCGCGTCCGCCAGCAGCCACGCCCGGTGCAGGTCCACCGCCTCCCCCTGCGTCGCCCCGCAGGCCCGGGCGAAGCGGTCCACCACCGCGAACTCCGCCGGCAGCGCCTCCCCGTTGCAGTACCGGTGCAGCGTCGACGTACTCGTGTGCAACCGGCGCGCCAAGGCCCCGTAACTGAGCCCGGCACGCTCCTTCAGCTCCCGCAGCAACCGTGCGAAATGCTCGGCCTCGCTCACGCTCTCCCCCGTTCCGCGTCCCGCGACCGCGTTCCATGCATGAGGTGTTCCCCCAGGTGACGGCGCGTACGGCCGTTCCAGCGTCCCGGATTCGTCGCGATCCGTCGCCCGCCACGCCGTTCGGGGAACAGGCTCGTCAGGCACACACCACCACCGCACTCACGGGGAGAACCGACCATGTTCCGACGTTCCGGCACCGCCACCACGCTCACCACCGCGCTCGTCGCGGCGGCGGCCGCCCTCGTCCTGACCGCTTCCACCTCCGCCGCGGCCGCCACCGCGCCCGGCTTCCTGGCCGGCGCCGACCTTCCGCCGCACCCCAGCTCACCCTGGTACGCCGGCGCGGTCACCAAGGGGCTGCCCGAGACCGCGCCGTTCTGCCTGGAGGGCGTGCTCCCGGCGGCCGGCAGCTGGCACCGCATCTTCGGCACCGAGTACGACACCGGCGCCGTGCAGGTCTCCGTCCGGTCCGCCTCGCCCTCCGCGGCGGCCGAGCTCGCAGGCACCCTGGAGCGCAAGGTCGCCGCCTGTGCCGCCGACTGGCTGCGCACGACCCCGGGCGGCACCGCCTCCTGGCAGGACTACGGCACGCTTCCCGTCGAGGAGGGCGCGCACGTCTACGGGGTCCACACCTCGATCCCCGAGTCGGAGCCCGGCGTGCACCTGTTCGGGATCGGGCGCGACGGCTCCGCCGTGACCGTCGTGCAGTGGGGCCAGATGGGCGACCTGTCGCACGCCCCGGTCGCCGACTTCAAGAAGACGACCACCAAGGCCGTGCACAAGCTCAACCCCTGACCAGGAGGGGGTGGGACCATGGACAGGAGAGGCGATGGCCATGCGTTCCGGGAATGAGCCGGTGACCGCGCGCAGTCCGCTGCGGCTGCGGTTCTGGCTGGGTGTCTGGGGGCTGGTCTGGGCTGCCGCCGGCACGGCCTTGTTCTCGCTGGCGGGCCGCCCCGGCTGGGCGGCCGCCTGCGGGGCGCTGGCGGTGGTCGTGGCCGTGGACCTGTTCATGATCGTGCGCCACATCCGCCAGGGGCCGCACTACCAGCCCGGCCCGGACATCCCACCGTACGAGCCACCCCGCGGCCGGTGAGGCCCTGCGGTCGTGAGGACCCGCGGCCGGTGCGTCATGCGGGGTCGGCTCCGGCCTGGCCCTCCGCGGCCGGGCCCTCCGCGGCCGGGCCCTCGAAGCGGGCCGCCGACAGGTACTCGGGCCGCGGGTCGAGGGCCGCGGCGAGCCGGAAGTGCCTGCGCGCCTGCTCGGGCCGGCCCGAGCGCTCGAACGTACGGGCCAGCGCGAAGTGCGCGAAGGCGTTGTCCGGCTCCCGCTCCAGCACCAGCTCGAACTCCAGCTCGGCCGGTCGTAGTTGCGCCGCCGCGAAGAAGGCCCGGGCGCGCAGCAGCCGCGCCGCCGTGTTCTCCGGGTGCGCGGCTATGACCGAGTCGAGCAGCTTGACCGCGCCGCGCGGGTCGCGGGCGGCGAGCAGCTGCTCGGCGGCCCGGTAGTCGATGACGTGGGTTTCCGGGCTGGACGGTGTGGGGCGTGCGGTCTCGGACACGTTCGAAATCCTTCCCTCTTCGGGCGCGTTCAACGCCCCCGCCCCACCCGCTATTCCATGCACACGTCAGCCGAGCCCGTCAGGCCGCCCGCCCGCCGCCCGCGCCATGAGCTCGTCCCACACCTTGCGCACCTGCGGTTCCAGCGCCTCCAGCGGACCGTCGTTGTCGATCACGAGGGTCGCCACCGCGAGCCGCTGCTCCCGGGTGGCCTGCGTGGCCATCCGGGCCCGCGCCTCCTCCTCGGCCATCCCGCGCAGCGCGGTCAGCCGGGCCAGCTGTGTCCGCGGTGTCGCGTCGACCACGACGACCAGGTCGTAGAGCGGCGCCAGGCCGTTCTCCGTGAGCAGCGGTACGTCGTGCACCACGATCGCGTCGGCCTCGGCGGCGGCTTCCAGCTCCGCCGACCGGGCCCCCACCAGCGGGTGCACGATCGAGTTCAGTGTCCGGAGCTTCGCCGGGTCCGCGAACACGATGGACCCCAGCTTCGGCCGGTCCAGCGTCCCCTCCGCGGTCAGCACCGACTCCCCGAAGGCCGCCACGACGGCCGCGAGCCCCGGTGTGCCGGGCTCCACGACCTCGCGCGCGATCCGATCGGCGTCGACGACGATCGCCCCGTACCCCGCCAGCAGTCGCGAGACCTCGCTCTTGCCGGCACCGATTCCGCCCGTCAGGCCTACTTTCAGCATGCCCCGCAGCATAGGGGGCCCCGCCCGTACATCAGTTCTCGCCCTCGCGCTCGGCCAGGAACCGCTCGAACTCGCGGCCGATCTCGTCCGCCGACGGCAGCTCCGCCGGCTCGGCGATCATGTTCCCGCGGGTCTCGGCCCCGGCGGCCGCGTCGTACTGGTGCTCCAGCCCCTGCACCAGGGAGACCAGCTCCTCGTCGCCCTCCCGGATCTGCCGGTCGATCTCCGTCTGCGTGCGGTGCGCCTCGGTGCGCAGGGCGTGCGCCACGGCCGGCAGGACCAGCCCGGTGGCCGCGGTGATCGCCTCCAGCACCGTCAGCGCGGCGTCCGGGTACGCGGAGCGCGCGACGTAGTGCGGTACGTGCGCGGCGACGCCCAGCACGTCGTGCCCGGCCTGGGCCAGGCGGAACTCCACCAGGGACTCCGCGCTGCCCGGCACCTGGGCCTCGTCGAAGGGGCTGCGGTGGCCCGGCATGAGGTCGGTGCGGTTGCCGTGCGGGGTGATGCCCACGGGACGGGTGTGCGGGACGCCCATCGGGATGCCGTGGAAGTTGACCGAGAGCCGGACGCCGAGGCGCTCGACGATCTGCCGGACGGCGACGGAGAAGCGCTCCCATTCCACGTCCGGCTCCGGGCCGGACAGCAGCAGGAAGGGCGCTCCGGTGGCGTCCTGGACGAGCCGGACCTCCAGCCGGGGCTCCTCGAACTCCGTCCAGCGGTCGCGCTGGAAGGTCAGCAGCGGGCGCCGGGCCCGGTAGTCGATCAGCCGGTCCGCGTCGAAGCGGGCGACCACCTGGTGGGGCAGGGTGTCCAGGAGCCGCTCGACGATCTGCTCGCCGGCCTCACCCGCGTCGATGTACCCCTCGAAGTGGTACAGCATGACCAGCCCGGCCGAGTCCTGGGCAACCGCCAGGTCGGCCACCGCCAGGCCCTTGGCATCCCATTCGTACAAACCCTGTGGATCAAGCACCGTCACCACTCCTCCTCGCCTCGTTCTCAGCCAAGAACGTCCAAGGCGGCGCGGCCATTCCCCAGTTGGCCGCATTCACAGGAACGCAACGGATCACTCGGGGCGGACCGGGCGGGTGGAACGCGGTAAGGCCCGCCCCCCGAAGGGGACGGGCCTTACCGTTCAACGCAGTTCAGCTCGGCTCACACCGGAGTGTGATGCGCGCTGCGATCAGCTCTGGCCGCCGGCCAGCTTCTCGCGGAGCGCGGCCAGGGCCTCGTCCGACGCCAGGGCGCCGGAGGTCTCGTCCGACTCCGAGGAGTACGAACCACCCGAGATGCCCGCACCGGCGTTGCCACCGGCGGCCGGGGCGGCAGCACCCTCGGCAGCAGCGGCCTCGTCGGCCTCGCGGCTCTTGATGACCTGAGCCTGGTGCTGCTCGAAGCGCTGCTGCGCCTCGGCGTACTGGGTCTCCCAGGCCTCGCGCTGCTTGTCGAAGCCCTCGAGCCAGTCGTTGGTCTCGGGGTCGAAGCCCTCGGGGTAGATGTAGTTGCCCTGGTCGTCGTAGGACGCGGCCATGCCGTACAGGGTCGGGTCGAACTCGACCGACGCCGGGTCGGCACCGAAGGACTCGTTGGCCTGCTTCAGCGACAGCGAGATCCGGCGACGCTCGAGGTCGATGTCGATGACCTTGACGAAGATCTCGTCGTTGACCTGGACGACCTGCTCCGGGATCTCCACGTGGCGCTCGGCCAGCTCGGAGATGTGGACCAGACCCTCGATGCCCTCGTCCACGCGGACGAACGCACCGAACGGAACCAGCTTGGTGACCTTACCCGGGACGACCTGACCGATCTGGTGGGTCCGGGCGAACTGCTGCCACGGGTCCTCCTGCGTCGCCTTCAGCGACAGGGAGACACGCTCGCGGTCCATGTCCACGTCGAGAACCTCGACGGTGACTTCCTGACCGACCTCGACGACCTCGGACGGGTGGTCGATGTGCTTCCAGGACAGCTCGGAGACGTGCACGAGACCGTCGACGCCACCCAGGTCCACGAAGGCACCGAAGTTGACGATCGAGGAGACGACGCCGGAGCGGACCTGACCCTTCTGCAGGGTGGTGAGGAACGTCTGGCGAACCTCGGACTGGGTCTGCTCGAGCCAGGCGCGGCGGGACAGGACCACGTTGTTGCGGTTCTTGTCCAGCTCGATGATCTTCGCCTCGAGCTCCTTGCCCACGTAGGGCTGGAGGTCGCGGACGCGGCGCATCTCGACGAGAGAGGCCGGCAGGAAGCCGCGGAGGCCGATGTCCAGGATGAGACCACCCTTGACGACCTCGATGACGGTACCGGTGACGATGCCGTCTTCTTCCTTGATCTTCTCGATGGTGCCCCAGGCACGCTCGTACTGAGCGCGCTTCTTCGAGAGGATCAGGCGGCCTTCCTTGTCCTCCTTCTGGAGAACCAGGGCCTCGATCTCGTCGCCGACCTTGACGACCTCGTTCGGGTCGACGTCGTGCTTGATCGAGAGCTCGCGGCTGGGGATCACGCCTTCGGTCTTGTAACCGATGTCGAGGAGAACCTCGTCCCGGTCAACCTTGACGATGACGCCGTCGACGATGTCGCCATCGTTGAAGTACTTGATCGTCTCGTCGATCGCCGCGAGGAACGCGTCCGCGTCGCCGATGTCGTTGACCGCAACCTGCGGAGTGGTGGCGGTGGTCTCGGTGCTGCTCGTCATGTGGGAAAGGGCTCCGGTTACGGACAGAAAGTCGTAGGTACTGCTACGCCGGGAGCCCTTATCGGCATCCACCGAAGACCGGACAGCCAAGGAGGCCCCCGATCCGCAGAAGAGCGGCGGGGCCTCGAGAACCGAGGGGACATCAACAGATGCAAGCGCAGCCTGCTAGGTCTGAGGAGCACAGGCTCGCAGCGCAACTTGTAGCATACGGGGGCAGCCGGACAGGGTCAATGCGCGAAGGCGCACACCCCGGGCGGATCGCCGCAAGACCGGCACAATTCATGGGCGGGAAGCCGTTCCTGGCGCTTCCTGCCACATTCAGAAGACATTCGCAGACTACGACGACGGGCCCCATGAACCAAGAGGACTACGCCTCCGAAGTAGCGTCCGAAGCCGATCCGGTATCGGCGGAAGACCCCGAGGCCACACGGCGTGACGCGGGGGAAGCGGAGAGCAGTCGGGCGAGCCGCAGCTGGTGGGACCGCAACGCCGACGAGTACCAGAACGACCACGGCGCCTTCCTCGGCGACGACCGCTTCGTCTGGGGACCCGAGGGACTGGACGAGGCGGAGGCGGCCCTTCTCGGCCCCGCCGCCTCCCTCCGGGACAAGGACATCCTGGAGATCGGCGCCGGCGCCGCCCAGTGCTCGCGCTGGCTGGCCGCCCAGGGCGCCCGCCCGGTCGCCCTCGACCTCTCCCACCGCCAGCTCCAGCACGCCCTGCGCATCGGCGACGACCTCCCGCTGGTCGAGGCGGACGCCGGGAAGCTGCCCTTCCGCGCCGGCTCCTTCGACCTGGCCTGTTCCGCCTACGGCGCCGTCCCCTTCGTCGCCGATCCCGTCAACGTCATGCGCGAGGTGCACCGCGTCCTGCGCCCCGGCGGCCGCTGGGTCTTCTCCGTGACCCACCCCGTCCGCTGGGCCTTCCCGGACGAGCCCGGACCCGAGGGGCTGTCCGTCGCCGCCTCCTACTTCGACCGCACCGCGTACGTGGAACAGGACGAGCGGGGCCGCGCCGTTTATGTGGAGCACCACCGCACCATCGGCGACCGGGTCCGCGACGTGGTGGCGGGCGGCTTCCGCCTGCTCGACCTGGTCGAACCCGAGTGGCCGGAGTGGAACAGCCAGGAGTGGGGCGGCTGGTCCCCGCTGCGCGGAAACCTGATCCCGGGCACCGCGATCTTCGTCTGCGAGCGCGACTGACGTGATCCGTACCGCCGCCCTCGACGCCCTGCCCGTACGGGAGGCCGTGCCCGCGCTGGTCTCGGCGCTGGACGACCACGGCACGGCCGTGCTCTGCGCCCCGCCCGGCACCGGCAAGACCACGCTGGTGCCGCTGGTCCTGGCCGGCCTGGTGGGCGGCGGTCCGCGGCGCCGGGTGGTCGTCGCCGAGCCCCGGCGGATCGCCGCCCGGGCCGCGGCGCGCCGGATGGCGTGGCTGCTGGGCGAGCAGGTCGGCGGGGCGGTGGGCTTCACCGTGCGCGGGGAACGGGTGGTCGGCCCGGACACCGTCGTCGAGGTGGTGACCACCGGGGTACTGCTCCAGCGCCTCCAGCGCGACCAGGAACTGACCGGGGCGGACGTGGTGATCCTGGACGAGTGCCACGAGCGGCACCTGGACGCCGACACGGTCGCCGCCTTCCTCCTCGACGTACGCGAGACCCTGCGCCCGGAGCTGAAGCTGGTGGCGGCCTCGGCGACGACGGACTCCGCCGGCTGGGCCAGGGTGCTGGGCGGCGCGCCGGTGGTAGAGGCCGCGGGGGTCTCGTACCCGGTGGAGACGGTCTGGGCCCCGCCGGCCCGGCCGGTGCGGCCCCCGCACGGCATGCGGGTGGATCCGGCGCAGCTGACGCACGTGGCCTCGGTGGTGCGGCGGGCGCTGGCGGAACGCGACGGCGACGTCCTGTGCTTCCTGCCCGGCGTCGGTGAGATCGCCCGGGTCGCCGGGCAGCTGGGCGGCGTGGACGCCGAGGTGCTGCAGATCCACGGCCGGGCCCCGGCGGCGGCGCAGGACGCGGCGCTCTCCGTCGCCGATCACCGCCGGGTGATCCTGTCCACCGCCGTGGCCGAGTCGAGCCTGACCGTCCCCGGGGTGCGCGTGGTGGTGGACTCCGGGCTGGCCCGCGAGCCCCGGGTGGACCACGCGCGGGGCCTGGGCGCGCTGGCGACCGTACGGGCGTCCCGCGCGCCTGCCACGAGACCGAGCTCGTGCTGTCCCCGACCCGGACCAAGAAGCGCGTCGCCGTCGTCGGCGCCG